>CAYTJO010000036.1:5629-9346 GCA_964438215.1 uncultured Rhodospirillaceae bacterium | reverse complement strand
ATCAAAATATTATTTTTAAGTCTGCTATATTTATAGAAAGAACCCATGAATGGTTTTTTATCTTTAATAAAATTGGAAAAATCGTTTCTACTAAATAAAAACATGGGAGACTTTAAATAAACTATTTCAAAGTCAGCTCTCAGTGAATTAACTTTTTTTTCAAAAAACTTATCTTCAATTTCATAAAAAAATAACCTATTATATTTTCCCCTTTTAGCTAGTTTAATAAGTTTGCTGATATAATCTTCTTTGAATCCTTTATCATCGATAGCAGAATAATGAACATTAGCGCCAAGCTCAAGCAATTCATCTTTAAAAGACCTCATAGAAGATAAAGTATGTAATATTTTTAATTTATGATGTTTATAAAAAGTACATAGCCCATAATCTTCGCACATATAAAAATCACTACTTAAATAGGCTTTTAAGTATTTCTTTGGATTAAAAAGTTGATTTCCTAAAATAACAAATAAAGATTTATTTTCCATTTTTAATCATTTGTATTGATTTGTATTCGTAATTATTTACTGTAAAGATTAATTAATATTAATTACAATATGAAACCACCCAAGTTAAGAAAAGAAAAAAGAATAACAAAAATTCATAATAATAAAGTTATTGATTATTATAGTTGGATACATCAAAAGGATATACTCAAAGTTTTGTCTGATCCTTTAAAATTAGATAGCGAGGTCAAAAAATATCTTGAAGAAGAAAATAATTATTCTGATTTATATTTTAAAGATACTAAAAGTATAAAACAAAAACTATTCAAAGAGATTAAAGCAAAAATAAAGTTGGCTGATAAATCTGTTCCCTTTAAAGAAAAAAAATACTCTTATTGGACTAAAACTACTGAAAAGGGAAACTACTCCATACATCTTAGAAAAAAACACAATGAGAAAAAACAAGAAGTTTTGTGGAATGGAGATAAAGAAAAAGAAAAATACAATACCTCATACTTTGGAATTGGGGACTTAAGTGTTAGCTTCAACGATAAAATTTTAGGATATTCATTAGACTTAAAAGGGTCAGAATATTATTCAATTTACTTGCGAAACATAAATAGTAAAAAAGATTATAAAAAAGTAGTAAAAAATACTAATGGAAGTATTGTTTTTACATACAATAATAAATATTTTTTTTATATTAAGTTAGATAAAAATCATAGATCAAAAGAAATATACTTACATCAAATCAATGGTAAGCAAAAAAAAGACAAACTCATATACAGGGAAGATATTGATAGGTTCTCAGTAAAAATATCAACTACCTCGGATGAAAAATTTTATGTAATTTCTTCAGGAGATCATTCAACAAATAAATGCTACCTATTACCTGGCAACTTATCAAGGCTTAAGCCGAAGCTTTTTAAAGACTTTAAGGAAAATATTACTTTATCACTAGACTCTTGGAATAATTCTTTTTATTTGCATACTAATGAAAATGCAGAAAACTTTAAAGTTATAAAATCTTTGCATAAAGCTCCTCTAGTTTTTGAAGAAGTTATTGCGCCTAAAAAAAATATAATAATAGGAATGCCTATTTTATTAAAAAATTGGTTGATATGGGTAGAGAAAGAAAATGCTAATTATCATATCTATGTCAGAAATAAAAAAAATCTAATAACTAAGGAATTAAAATTATTTAATGATGACGTAAGACAACTTTCTTGTGCAAATTATGAAAAAAGCACCAATAGCAACTATATATATATTTCACATTCAAACCCTAGATCTACTTATAAAACAATACTTTATAATTTAAAAAATGATAAATACAAAATAGTAAAAAGCCAAATTATACCATCAGGGTATAACGAGAATAACTATTTGGTAGAAAGACTTTATGCCCATTCTCACGATAACAAAAAAATTCCAATTACTGTTATTAGGCATAAAAAAACTAAGTTAAACGGAAAGTCAAAAGTATTACTATATGGATATGGATCTTATGGATCTTCACTGGGGAACGGATTTTCATCCAATAAATTAGCACTTCTTGATAGGGGTATTATATGGGCTAATGCTCATATTCGGGGTGGTATGGAATGTGGAATGAGCTGGTGGAAAGAAGGAAAGATGCTTAATAAAACAAATACCTTTGAAGACTATATTTCTTGCGCAAGGTTTCTTATCAAAAAGAAATATACTAAACAAAAGCAGATTATAGGTATGGGTGGAAGTGCAGGTGGTTTATTAATAGGTACAGTTTTAAATAAAACACCGGAACTTTTTTTAGGCGCTATTTTGGCAGTTCCCTTTGTTGACTCTCTTACAACTAACTTGGATCATACCTTGCCTTTAACTGTTGGAGAATTTAAAGAATTCGGTAATGCTAAAAAATATAAAAAACATTTTGATTATATAAAATCTTATGCCCCTTATAATAATATTAAAAGGCAAATGTATCCCAATATTTTTGTAACAACTAGTCTTTTTGATAACAGAGTATTATTTGATGAGCCAGCAAAGTATGTAGCTAAACTGAGACAGTATAAAAAAGATAAAAATATTTTATTGCTTAAAACAGAAATGGAAGCAGGACATGGAGGAAAAACAGGAAGAGATGCTAATATTGAGGAATTAGCACTTGAATTCTCTTTTATTTTAAAAATTTCTGGTATTAAAAATTAGATTTTTTCTTTCTAAATACAGCCTTTAATTCTTTCTTCCTCAGTCTCAAGCTTTTAGGTGTTACTTCTAATAACTCATCCTCTTTTATGTAAGACATCATGCGTTCTAAAGACATTTTAACTGGGGGAATTAATTTAACAGCTTCATCAGTTCCAGATGCCCTAATATTTGTTAACTTTTTTCCCTTTAAAACGTTGACTTCTAAATCATTTTTTCTACTATGCTCACCAATAATCATTCCTTCATAAACTTTATCTTGGGGATAAATAAATAGTTCTCCTCTTTCTTGAATATTAAATAAAGCAAAAGCAATAGCTTTTCCTTGTTCGGTAGCAACAAGAACTCCATTTCGTCTATCTTCTATTAATCCCTTATATAACCCATAAGAATTGAAAACCCTGTTTAGTACTCCAGTCCCTCTTGTTTCTGTTAAAAACTGACCCTGATATCCTATTAGCCCTCTAGAAGGAACCTTAAAAATTAGTCTAGTTTTTCCTTTCCCTGTAGACTTCATTTCCATAAGGCTTCCTTTTCTTCTACTAATAGAGTCTATGGTTGTACTAGAGTAAATATCATCAAGATCAATAATAACTTCTTCTATTGGCTCTAGCTTTTTTCCTTCCTGATTTAGTTTAATTAAAACTCTTGGACTAGATACACTTAATTCAAAACCTTCTCTTCGCATAGTTTCCAATAGGATACCAATCTGTAGCTCACCTCTACCCCCAATTTCAAAAGAATCTTTGTTTTTATTCTCACTAAAAGTAATAGCTACATTTGAGTCAGATTCAGAAAGAAGCCTTTCCCTTATTTTTGTAGAAGTAACATGTAAACCTTCAAGTCCAGCAAAAGGAGAACTATTTACTGTTATAGTTACTGCCATAGTGGGTGGATCTATTGCTGTAGCTTTTATAGGAACATTCAAATTATTATCACAGATAGTATCTGCCACTGAAGATTTACTTAAACCAGCAATACAAATTATATCCCCAGCGTAAGCTGTTTCTATTGCTAACTTATTAGGCCCTTGATAGATAAATAGTTTTGTTAGTCTTCCTTTCTCAATCACTTTTCCTTGCAA
>CAYTJO010000036.1:0-5619 GCA_964438215.1 uncultured Rhodospirillaceae bacterium | reverse complement strand
ACCATTTGGTTAACACTTACTTTTCCTTGACCTATTCTACCTACTAAACACCTTCCTAAATAAGAGTCTGACGTTAATAAAGTTGCAAGCATGGCAAAAGGTTTTTCACGGTCTACTTTTGGTGAATCTATATGATTTATAATCATATCAAACAAAGGCTCTAAATCTTTTTTATCATCTTTTAAATCTTTTATGCACCACCCCTCCCTGCCAGAAGAATAAAGAATAGGAAATTCTAATTGCTTTTCATTAGCTTCTAAATCAATAAATAAATCAAATACTTCATTTATAACTTGCTCGCTTCTGCTATCGGCTCTGTCAACTTTATTAACTATTACTATAGGCGATAGATCTTGGGCTAAAGCTTTTCCTAATACAAACTTTGTTTGAGGCATTGGTCCTTCTGCAGCATCTACAAGCAATATTACACCATCGGCCATGTTTAATACTCTTTCAACTTCACCCCCAAAGTCAGAATGTCCTGGTGTATCAATTATATTAATCTTAACATCTTTCCAGTTGATAGAAGTTGGTTTTGCTAAGATTGTAATTCCTCTTTCCTTCTCTAGGTCACCATTATCCATTAATCTTTCAGCAATATTTTCATTTTTTCTAAAAATACCACTTTGTTTCATCATAGAGTCTATAAGTGTTGTTTTTCCATGATCAACATGTGCTATAATTGCAATATTACGTAACATAAATTTTAGTAAAATTTTATATAATTGAACTTATATTATTAAGCTAATTGCAAGTTCTTTTCAAACCTTTTAATTTTTGCAATAAAACTCTTGCTCAATGGAGTAGGGCATTTTTTTATCTGGTCAGTATAGACCTGAATTATATTTCCATTTGCTAACAAAATATTTTTTTTATTTGCAAACATTGATATATCAAAAGTTATACTTGAATTACCTATTTTATAAACTGTAACACCAACATCAATGATTTGGTCAAAAAAAATAGGCTTTTTATATTCTATTGTAGTTTTAATAACATGAAAATCTTTCTTTGTTTTTTTTACCTCAGCTACGTAGTTATATTTGATTTTTCTGTAATATTCAGTTATGGCACAATCAAAATAGGTTAGATAATGAGCGTTAAAAACTATGCCTTGTGCATCAACCTCAGCATACCTTACCCTTATGGTGTAAAAAAATTTATATAACTTTCTATTCATATTAATTAATTAAGCTTATATCAGAAACATCTAGTTTAACTTTATATTCTCTACCAAAAGCTACCAAAGCTAAAGACTTTATATTTTTAGGGTTAATTTTTCTAGGTAATAAAATGCCTGACCTTTTAAAATCTTTTAGATCCAAATGATGCACCTCCCATTCTCTAGTGACACTAAATTTAGCTTGATAATATTGCCAAGGTAAAAGAGTGAAATTTGTTCTTATATGTACATAGTAATCTGAGTTATTCCCTCTAGCATTAAGAATTAATCCATTAAAAATAACTTTGTTCTAGCCAATTTTTTTCCTTACTTGAATAAAGCCACCATTATTTGCAAGACTAACCTCACCTGTCATTCTAAGAAAGTTTATTTCATTTTCGTCTAAAAAAATATAATTCCCTGAAGATATACCTCCCATAACTTGGTCAGTAATAAACTCCCAATTTTCATAGTTTTTATCATTAAAATTTTCAAAAATCATAACTTGTGAAAAAAGGATATTACTAAAAATATAAATAAAAATTATTGTTATTATTTTAAAAGCTATCATATTACTATTGTGCGTGTAATAGTTTTCATTATCTACTTTTTTTCATTTCTTGCAAATTGTCATGAATATAAAAAAAATAATGTTATTATAGATCATCCCATTCTTAAGGTTAGTTCTGATACTGCTAATATTGGTGCAGGTTATTTAAAAATTATTAATAATTCAGATCAAAATATTTACCTAAAAGCAATCTCGTCAGATGTTTCTGAGAAACTAGAAGTTCATGAAATTATAAAAGAAAATGATATTTATAAAATGCGTCCGATAAAAAAAGAATTGCTAATTATTTCTGGAAAAGAGCTGCTTTTAAAGGCTAAGTCCTATCATGCTATGTTCTATAATTTCAAACAACCCTTAAAAAATAATGATATGATTAAAGCTAAAATACACTTTAAAAATAGTCTAGAAATTCCTATAAAATTTAAAGTAATAGTAGGAAGCTCAAACCATAACCATCACTAGTATAATAAATTATAGGTAATAAAGCTTAGGCAAAGAATTATTTGTATGAGATATAATATTACTGATAATAAGTGTAAAATTTTAAATTTTCTTGTATAGCTTTTTGTTTTTTTAGTTTTATCAGCTTCTAAATTAATTTTTGGTACTAGTACATAAAGATTGATTATAAAAAAAATAAGTAATATTGATGAAATTATAATGCTAAGTAAGGATTCATAATATATTGATTCTAGTAACGTAACAAAAGAAATTATACTTCCAAAAATAAAGTTTCTAGGAAATATCTTTCTTAGCAACCTTGAACTTGTTTTCTCTATTTAATGTAGTATTAATAACATGCGAAACACATATAGAGAAAAACAACATATAGCTAAATAAAAAACTTTAAAGTTTAATCAACTTATTATTATTACTCAAAGAAATTTATAATAGTTGATATATTAATGAATAATAGACAAAGAGTAGATTATATAATAAAGTTTTTAGAAGAACTTTATCCAGTAACGCCAGTTCCACTTAAACATATTAATAATTTTGAATTACTAGTAGCTGTAATCCTGAGTGCTCAATGTACAGACGAAAGAGTAAACCAAATTACTCCAAAACTATTCAGAAAAGCAAATACACCTGAAAAAATGTCAATGCTTTCTGTGAATGCTATTTATGATATTATCAGACCTTGTGGGCTAGCTCCCAAAAAATCTAAAGCTATTCATAGTTTATCAAAAATTTTAAAAGAAAAATACCATAGTAAAGTTCCAAAAAGTTTTACTTCTTTAGAAATGCTTCCTGGTGTAGGTCATAAAACTGCTAGTGTTGTAATGTCTCAGGGTTTTGGAGTTCCTGCTTTTCCTGTAGATACCCACATACATAGACTTGCGCAACGATGGAAACTAACTAATGGAAAAAATGTAAAAAAAACAGAACAAGACTTGAAAAAAGTATTTCCAAAAGAAAAATGGAATAAATTACACTTGCAAATAATTTTTTATGGAAGAGAACACTGTAGTGCCAGAGGTTGCGACGGAACAAAATGTTATATTTGTAAAACTTGTTTTCCGAAAAGAAAAAAACCTATCAAAACTCTTAAACCCTAAATTTAAAAGGTTAAAGGATGCTTTTTATAAAGTTTTTTTATTTCATTATTAATTTCTTTACTTAAATTTAATTCTAGCCCTTTTAGTATTCTTCTTAGTTGAACTATATCAGTTGCTCCAAAAATAACGGATCCCATAAAAGGTCTTTCTTTACAGAAAGCCAATGCCATATGTATAGGGTCTATATCATACATTTTTGCTAAGTCAAAATAACCTTTGACAGCATCATCAGACTTATCATTTACTATTTTTCTAATTTTATCGTCTCTTGACAACCTTGATCCATCTGGAATTACATTCCCTATGTACTTCCCTGTTAATAAACCCCTAGCAAGTGGAGAGTATGCTAACAAAGGAATGTTTTCATTTACAGCAAGCTCATTAAAATCATTATCAAACAGACGACACATTAAGCTATATTCATTCTGTATAGAAGCTACAAAAAAATTATCATATTTTTTTAATTCTTCAACAAATTTCATAGCTCCCCAGCAGGTTTCATTAGATAGACCAAACTCTCTAATAAGGCCCTCTTTTCTTAGGAAATATAAAGTATTCACTATTTCAGAAATTTCATCTTTAACTTTATTTTCATTTTGTTTAATTGGATTATAGTCCCAATACGCTCTAAAATGGTAGGATCCTCTATTTGGCCAGTGTAATTGATATAAATCTATGTAATCTGTTTTTAGTTTCTTTAGACTTTTTTCAAGAGCTAAATGAATAGTCTTTCTATTAATCTCTCCTCCATCCCTTATAAACTTAAAGCCATTACCTACAACTTTAGTAGCTAATATTATATCTTTTCTTTCACTTTTATTTTTATAAATCCAATTACCTATAATTTCTTCTGTAGCACCTGTAGTCTCTTTTCTGATTGGGCAGGTAGGGTACATTTCAGCTGTATCTAAAAAATTAATTCCAACATCAAGGCATTCATTAATTTGTTGATGAGCATCCTTTTCACTTGTAGTTTCTCCAAATGTCATAGTACCTAAACAAAAAGGAGAAATTAATAAATTTGTCTTTCCTAAATTTTATAGATTCATATAAGCCTTTATAATATTATTTTAATATACTTTTGATTTCTTTGCCAGTGTATCCAAGTTCTTGTAAAATTTTTCTATTGTGCTCTCCTAGTTTAGGCTGGTGATTTCTAATAGGTAAAGATTTTTTATTAATTTTTATTCCTGTATCTGGAATTAACAACCTTCCTTCTGATGGGTGTTTATACTTTCTAAAAAATTTAACTTTTTGAAGATGTTTGTCTTTTTTTAAATTGCTTAATGTGTTTACTATTCCATGAGGTATATCATGTTTCTTAAGCATCCTAACTAGTTCCTTATTAGTCTTTCCTCTTATGCTTTTACCTATTAGTTTATAAAGAGTATTCAAATTTTTTGATCTATTCTCAATATTTGAATACTTCTTTAAATATTTTAATTCTGGCATGTTAATTAAATCAAAAAACTCAAACCACTGCTTGTCTGTATAAGGTAAAATACTTATATATCCATCAAGAGACTTATATGGTTTTCTATTATTTGTTATTAATCTAGGATAACCAAACTTTCCTTTTGGTGGATAAAATATTTCTCCATATTGATGTTCAACTAAAACATACGACGCCATACCTTCAAACATAGAAATTTCTAAACAGCACCCCTTTCCAGTCTTAAGTTTTTTTATATAACTGGCTAACAGTCCTGCAGTTGCTAATAAACCAATACTTTTATCTGCAACAACTGTAGGAAAAAACTCAGGTTGCCCTTTTTTTTCTATATTTAAACCGACTATCCCAGATTGACCTTGAATTATATCGTCAAATGCAGGCTGTCCAGAATAATAACCATCCTCTCCATACCCATGAAGACCTACAAAAATTATGTTTGGAAACTTATTAGTGATCTGCCTAGGTCCAAAACCTAAATTAATAATTTTTTTAGGTCTCATATTATGAATAAATATATCAGCAGACTTTAATAGCCTCCACAAAACTTCTTTTGACTTTTTTTCCTTTAGATTTAATACTAAGCTTCTTTTGTTTCTATTGACCCCTAAAAAAACTGATGACATTTTATTTGAATGGGCTATTCCAATATCTCTAGTAATGTCTCCCTCTGGAGCTTCAACTTTGATAACATCTGCTCCCAAATCTCCTAAAAGTTGCGTAGTAAAAGGTCCCATTATTATATTGGTTAAATCTACTACTCTTAATCCTGATAAAGGTAGGTCTGTATACATAGTAAGTTAATAATTAAAATTTTTTTAATTTCCAAAGATTGGCAAGCAAAGCTTTAAAATCTTCTAGTCTTTTTTAAAAGTTA
>CAYTJO010000035.1:6918-9423 GCA_964438215.1 uncultured Rhodospirillaceae bacterium | reverse complement strand
TTTGGATTTTACAAGATTACAAAATTCTATTATGGTCCAGGAATACATGAGCCAAGCTCTGTTTTAGAATGTTCTATAAATCTAGATTCATATAATTCATTACCAGATGATTTAAAGACTATTGTTCAAGTTGCTTGTGAAGCTGAAAATAATAGAATGATATCAGAATTTACAGCTGCCAATTCTGACGCACAGCAAAAACTTATAAATGAGCATAATGTTGAGGTTTTAAATTTTCCAAAGCAAGTTTTTAAAACTATGATAGATATTTCTAATGATGTAGTTGCAGAAACTGCAGACGAAGGAAAAATTAATAGAAAAATATACGAAAGCTGGAATAACTTTAAAAAAGTTGCAAGATTAAGAGCTCCTTTTGCTGAGCAAGGATTTATTAACCTAAGTACTTAATTCATTTAATATAAAAGCTCTTTTTTACTATCGGTTTTTACATATAGCATTAATAACAGAGGAACTAAAACAGTCCACATACTTATAAAAGTAATGTTATTAAGTGCCATAATTAGTCCTTCTCTTTCAGATATTAAGTAATAAATATTTTTAAACTTTTCATTTTCACTGTTAAAATAATAAAAACTAGAGTTATACGTTGTCGTAATTTCTGAAAAAAAAGCCTTTTGCCATTTAATTAAAATATTACTAGATAAAGCTATAAACGTAGCTGCTCCCAATCTTAAAATAAGATTAAACATTGCTGAAGCATTCTTAACTTTATTCTGAGCAATACTTGCTAAACATATATATTGATTTCCTATCCAAAGAAACTGCGCTCCAAAACCCTTCAATAGTTGAGAAAAGAAAAGTTCATTAAATGCATAGTCTGAAGTTATTTGTGTTTGCAGTAATGAACCAAATCCTATAAAAAAACAACCTAAAACTACTACTACTCTAGCTCCAATGAATTTTAATAAATATCCCACAAAAGGACCACTAATCATCCAGGCTGCCCCTAAAGTAGATATTATTATTCCTATATCTGTTGGTTCCATTAACTTTATTTCACCTAAAAATACTGGCAAAAAAAAAATTGGGACATAAAGTGTAATACTAAAAACTAAGACATTTATACATCCTATAAAAAAATTACGGTTAAGAAATATACGTAAATCTATTACAGGATATTTTGTATTTACTTCACAGTTTATAAAAAGATAAAAAGAAACTATTGAAATTCCAAAAACTAATATTATAAAATTAGAACTAAACCAATCTCTTCTCTCTCCTTCCTCAATATATAATAAAAAAGATATAAGCGTTATTGCTAAAAAAATAATACCCTTATAGTCTATATTCCCAATTAATTTCTTTTCCGCGTCACTTATATCAATAAAAAAATATCCCAGAATTAAAATTAAAACTCCAATAGGTACATTATAAAGAAACATCCAGCGCCAGTTTAGATATTCAGTAAGCATACCTCCTAATACTGGTCCTAGTGCAATAGAAGATACACCGAAAGTTGCTACAATAGATAAAATAACTGGAATATCTTTTTTTTTAAATAGCGTATAAATGCTAGCAGTCATCAGAGGTAACATTGCTCCTCCAAAAAATCCTTGTAAACCCCTGAAAAATATCATAAAAAAAAAATTATTTGAAAAAGCACAACCTAAAGAAGCCATTAAAAAACCTGATAAACTAATTAAAAATAAATATCTCGTAGAGATTAATCTAGCCAACCATCCAGTAAAAGGAATAATTATGACTTCTGCTATTAGTGAAGCAGACATTACGTATGATATTTGGTCAACACTTGCATTTAATGAACCTTGTAAATATCTAAAAGAAGACCCTACGATTTGCACACTTAAGACATTTAAAATAAATCCTGCTAGTATAATTAAAAATATAGATAAGTTTTTTTTATACATTAGGGTTAGTATTAAATTATTTAGATGTAATCTTTCCTTTTAAAAAGATTTCTATTTCTCTATTTGAATAATTTAGTTCTTTTAGTATTTCAATGCTGTTTTCTCCAAGCAGTGGCGCTAATTTATCACCAGATAAGGGAGTTTTTGAATAAATGGGCGCAGGTCTAGGAGCTCTTATTTTTCCATAAACTTTACTTTCATAAAAATTAATTATTTTGTTAACCTGAATTTGCTCATTTTTTAGGAGCTCTATTCTGTCAAGTATTGGAGCACTGGGGACTTCTTCTTTTTGAAAAGCTTTAAGTATTTGTGATGCTTTGTATTTGGAAATTTCTTTAGCTATTAGTTTTCTTCTTTCTTCTTTAAACTTTACCCTAGCATTTGGAGTAGAAAATTTTTCATTATTAATTAGGTCTAATCTTTTAAAGGCCACACACATACCTTTCCACTCTTTATTAGTTACTGCACCAGCAGTAATATATTTTTTATCTTTTGTTTGGAATACTAGATCTAAACCTAACTGTCCTATCGAAGGATCTTTTTCTTTCCCTACAAATGATAAAGTAGCACTTCCTTCAGGCCTTAAGTATGCTATCATAACATCTAACATAGCTAA
>CAYTJO010000035.1:286-6908 GCA_964438215.1 uncultured Rhodospirillaceae bacterium | reverse complement strand
TTTAGTTTTTTTGGCTCTTTGTATATCAGCTAGGCCAGATAAAGCTTGTATAACTGGATCATAAACTCTTTGCTTTGAATAAGGTCCTTTCTCTCCAAAACCACTTATTGAAACGTAAATTATATTTGGATTTATTTTCTTCATTTTATTATATCCCAGCCCCATTCTTTCAATAGTTCCTGGTCTAAAGTTTTGGACAAAAACATCAGATTTAGAAATTAATTTTTCCAATATATATATACCATGTGTGCTTTTTAAATTTAGAGTTATTGATCTTTTACTTCTATTACAACATAAAAAAGAGTTAGTCATTCCATTAAGTTCATCTCCAACCTTTCTCATTAATTCACCCTCTAGAGGTTCGACTTTAATAACATCAGCTCCCTGATCTCCTAACATCATCGTAGCTGTAGGACCGGAAACCATTGCGGTTAAATCTAATACTTTAATTCCAGATAAAGGTCCTTTTCCGATCATAAATATATTTCCTTTCCTGACAAAAGGTACTACTTGTTAAAACAATCTTTAAAAGCAACTTGAAATTGTTTTCTTTTCTTTACTCTTTCTATATATTTTTTTATGTTGTCACTTTTAATTTCTATATTAAATCTTTCACAAGGCAAAAGGCAGCTTATAAATATTATATCTGCTACTGATGGACTTTCTCCTAATAACCACGATTTTTTTGGAACATTTTTATCACAAGATGCTATCATTCTATCAAAATGATTTCGTGCTGTTTTAATAGCATTTTCTGCCTCTCCATAAATATTTGATAGACCGCTATTTTCAGGAGTCTCATGTCTTCTAAGTGTATAAATAGACAAACAGTCTAATTCCATCAAAGAAAAAGAACTCCATTCGTCTAACTTAGCTTTGCCATAAGATGTTTTAGGTATATAAAAATCTTTCGGTTTTTCAAAGTTATAAGCAATGTAGTTAACTGCTGCTGCGCTTTCAGTAATAAAAGATTTATTATGTCTTAGAGTAGGAATTTTACCTTTTGAATTCATTTTAAGATAGGCATTAGTTTGAGTTTCCCCAGTTCTAGATCCTATTTTGTAACTATTAAACTTTAAGTTATATTCATATAATATCCAATATATTCTAAAGGGTCTATAAGAATTATACCCCCACACTTCTAATGTTTGATTTTTAACATTTTCTTGCATAGTAAATAATATTATAGAGCAGTAAGATCAAAAATTATAGTAGATATTAAAGATGCTAATTATAGATAACTTCTGGAAGATAAGTAGCTAATTTTGGAAAGTGCCATAATATATATAGCATTAATAACTGAATAATTACAAATGGAATAGCGCCAGAGTAAATTTGTGTTGTTTTGACCGAAGGAGGAGCAACGCCCCTAAGATAAAACAATGCAAAACCAAAAGGTGGGGTTAAAAATGAAGTTTGTAGATTAATGGCTATCATTATACCAAACCATAGAGGATCAACACCCATCATTAAAATCGCAGGTCCTATTATAGGGACTACTACATAAATTATTTCAAAAACTTCTAAAAAAAATCCTAATATAAATATTGCTACCATTGTAATAATAATTGAAACTACCACTCCTCCTTCAATATTAGTTAAAAAGTGTGCTACTATTTCGTCACCACCATAACCTCTGAAGACTAATGAAAACAATGCTGCTCCAACTAAAATTATAAAAACCATTGATGTTGTCTTTGCGGTATCTTGCACTACTTCTTTGAAAACATTAAAAGATAATTGATTTTTAGAATATTCTAATATAATTGCACCTAATGCTCCTACACCAGCGGACTCAGTAGGAGTAGCTAAACCCGCTAATATTGAACCTAAAACAGAAACTATCAAAATTAGAGGAGGAACTAAAGCCTTAAAAATAGTTAAGTATAAACTTTTAATATTTTTAGAAATTACTATTTTGTTTCTTGGAATAGTTTTCGGATTAATAACTGCATTAATAATCTGCCAAAAAATATATAAAACAACTAAACATAAGCCTGGAATAAGTGCTCCAAAAAATAAATCAGTTACACTTACTGAATCTGGAGAAAAGTTACCTAATGCTAGTTGTGCTTGTTGGTATGATGCTGATATTTGATCACTTAATAAAATTAAGACTATAGATGGAGGAATAATTTGTCCTAGGGTTCCTGCTGCACATATTGTTCCACTAGCTAAACTTGGAGAGTATCCCTGTTTAAGCATAGTTGGTAAAGATAACAACCCCATCGTCACTACTGTTGCTCCTACTATTCCAGTAGAGGCAGCCAATAACGCACCAACTAGAGTCACTGATATTGTTAATCCAGACTTCACATTTTGCATTAAAATTCCCATAGACTCTATGAGTTCTTCAGCTATCTTTGATTTTTGCAACATTACACCCATAAAAACAAAAAGAGGAACAGATATCAAAAGGTCATTAGTCATAATCCCATAAATTCTATTTGGAAAAGCAGACACAAATGACATATCAAATACATTAAGTGCAGCACCTAAAAGGGCAAATAGTAATGATACACCAGAAATAGTAAAAGCTACAGGGTAGCCAGATAATAAAGCCACAAACAAAGTGCTTAACATACTAATTAGCATAAACTCTTGGGAAATCATTTCCTTAACCTCTTATTCTATTTATACTGCTTGCGATTATTGAAACTCCTTGTGCAAATAACATAAATGCAAAAAACCAGATAAAAGTTTTCATAATAAAAACTGCATGAAGCCCTCTTTCTTCTAGCGATCCTTCTAATTGGGCCCAAGAGTTTATAACATAATTAAATGAATAATAAAAAATAATAAAACACACAGGGATTAAGAAAAATAAAGAACCAAAAATGTTAATAATATTTTTTTTCTTTTCTGACAGCTTAGAATAAAAAATATCTACCCTTACATGAGCATCCTCTGCTAGTGTATAAGCCGCACAAATCAAAAATACCGCTGCATAAAAAAAACGTACTAGTTCTTGCATCCAAATAAACCCAATATTAAATAAATATCTCAAAATTACAATTAAGCAGGTAAATAGAAAAATTAATATCAACAACCATGAAAATAACTTCCCAACTTTTATATTAATATTGTCTATTATTATTTAAATATTTTTTAAGACATTCATTTTTAAATACTATCTATAAAATACTTTCTAGTAAACGGTAAATTTTTATTGATAGATCTAGAAAACTTAATTAGAAAATAAGAAGTTAAGTTTAATCCATCTTTTATATCACTGTAATTAGCTTTATCATTAGAAATTAAAAAACTTGGCAAGGGCAAAAGTTTTCTTTCCCATCCAATTGCCGAAGACTGGCTGACTGCACATCCAGACTTAGGAGAAACGTAACTAAGGTTTGTTTTTGAATTAGAGACAATGCATTTATTTAATTCTAAACCAAAACCTATTTTTTTTAGTAAAAATAGCTCCCATTTAACATAATTTTCTAACCAAAAGTTTTGATTATCTAAAATATTTTTAATCAAATTGTAACTTTCGATAAATAATTCCTCTTCTATTTCATTTTCTAACAAACAAAATTCTATTAAATTAAGTAATGATATAATTGACAAAAAATTTCTACTATCATCAATAAATATGCCTGAGTTAGCCTCTATCAATTCACAGTTGAATGAGCCAAGAGATTCCTCTTTTCTACCCTTCCACTCTGCTGTAATTAAATTACCTGTTTCATAGATATGACTTTTTTTAATATTCTTTCCACCTTTTACTAAACCTTTTTGTATTCCTTTTTTATCTGTAAAAACCTTTAGTATTAAAGACGTTTCTGAATAGTTTATCGTAGATAAAACTAAAGCTTTATTTTTCCACGTTATCAATTTTAACTCGATTTTTTTTAACTGCTTTTAAATATAAAAATAAATGAAATTTTTTATTATATATTTTTTCAAGATCTAACCTTGCACTAGTGCTAATTTTTTTAATATTTTTTCCATCTTTTCCTAAAATTATTGGTTTATGTGAGCTTTTGCTAAAAAAAATTGATAAATCAACCCTGTAACTTTTGTCTTTATTTTTGGTTATATTGTCTGCTTTAAATTTTAAATAATAAGGAATTTCATCATGCACGTTGTTTAGAACTTTTTCTCTGACTATTTCTTCTATAAAATCAGATTCAATTACTTTATTCTTGCTGCTTAATATTTTTTTATAATAAAATCTGTAGTTTTTAATTAAATATTTTAATAGAGAATTAATTCCAATTGATTTAATTGCAGATAGAGTTATTAATGTATTTGTATTTAGTTCTTTTTCAATGAAATTGATTTCTGTAAGATATGATTTTTGTTTTAGTAGATCTATTTTGTTAATAACTATCAAGCACTGTTTATCTAAAGATTTAATATATTTTAATATTTCTATAGTTTTATTTATATTTGGCTTAACTGCATTTACTAATAATAATACTAAATCACTTTCTAATATAGCGTTAGAAGCCTGTTTAAATGTACTTCTTGAAATTCTTTCTTTACTACCAAAAATACCCGGCGTATCTAAAAAAATAAATTGTTTATTTTCAAAAGTAAAAACATCAGACTTTTGTTTAATTGTTGTTTGAGATTTTCTAGTAACTATTGAAATTTTTTTTTTAAAGATTTTATTTAGCAATGTAGATTTACCTACATTAGGTTCTCCTACTATGGATACTTTAATTGTTTTAATTAATTTTTTTTTCATTGACTAAGCTTGTCTGATTTAAAAACTGTTTTGCAGCATTCTGTTCTGCATCTTGAAGAGATTTTCCTTTGCCAGTTTTGTAGACATTGTCTTTAACTTGGACTTTCACTATAAATAAAGGCCTATGATCTGGACCACTTTTACTTACTAAGCTATACTTTGGTAATCCTAATTTCTTTGATTGACTCCATTCTTGTAAAGTAGTTTTATTATCAGCTGTTATTTTTTCAATATTATTTAGTTTTTTTTTCCAAAGAATATTAATCATATTTTTGGTTTCATTAAATCCATTATTAATATAAAAAGCCCCAATTATTACTTCTAAACTATCAACTAAAACTTTTTCAGAAAAAATTTTTTTATTTTCCTCAAGAAAAAGATCTAGTTTTAAATCTTTAGATATCTGGAATAAAACTTTCCCTGAGCAAAGATAGGAAACTATTCTTGACATCTTGCCCTCACTAAAACTTTTATATTTATCAAATATCACAGATGATAATATCAAACCTAAGACTTTATCCCCCAAAAACTCAAGTCTTTGAAAGGCTTCTCTTTCTTTTTTTCCTTTTTTACAAATTATAATCTCATATTTAGATATTGTTTTGAATTCTAGTCTTAAATCTTTTATTCTCATTATCTAAAAATATGACCTAGCCTGTTAACTCTTATAGAGTTAGGAACCTTAAAAAGGTTAATACCAAATAAATTTAAATAGTTATTAGAATATTCTACAGATAAAAAAATTAATGCAGCTTTGCCTACTAAATTATCTTTAGGAACATATCCAACTTGAGACAGTATCCTGCTATCTGAAGAATGCTCTCTATTATCACCCATAACAAAAAAATGATTTTTTGGAACTGTATAATTTTTAGTATTATTTACATCAAACACATTTTCAGTAGAATTAGGATTAATTCTTCCATCAAAAGCTTTATCATCTAATATTAAATATTCTTTACCTTGATTATTTTTTTCCTCTATTAAATCAAATGTTTCTAAATATCCATTTCTATGCATATCTTCAAAATTTCCAATTTTTGTTCTAGCTAATTCTTTATTATTAACAAATACTGTTCCATCTTGTACAGCCACCGTATCTCCAGGTAAGCCAATAATTCTTTTAATATAATCAGTTTTATTATCTCCTGGAAACTTAAAAACAGCAATATCTCCTCTCTTTGGTTCACTATAAAAAACTCTACCATTAAATGGGAGATATCTTCCAAAGGGAGCAGAGTAACTACTATAACCATAAGAAAACTTAGATACGAATAGAAAATCTCCTACCAATAAATTTGGTTTCATGGATCCTGATGGAATAGTAAATGGTTCATAAGCAAAACTTCTTAAAAAAACAGCAACTAAAATAGCTACAATAAATGTTTTAAATACTTCAACCATTTTCTCCTTTATAAGCAAGTAGATAATAACTAAAATTATTAATAACACTAATATTGTATTCATATTTTTATTCCTTTATTTTTTATAAGCCTCAATAATTACTAAAGCTTGGGCATACTCTTTTTCGTCTGTAATAGTTAAAAGAATATTTGATTTCATATTTTTGGGCAATAAACTTTCTAAATTTTTCTTAGCGTTTCCATATAAGTTTATTGTTGGTTTTCCTGACTGTAAATTTTCAACCTCTATTTGCCTCCATGTAATGCCTTTATTAATTCCTGTTCCTAATGCTTTTGACATTGCTTCTTTTGCTGCAAACCTTTTTGCATAACAACCTGTTTTATTATATGTATTTTGACATTTTTTTCTTTCTAATTCTGTAAAACATCTAATTTCAAATTTACTGTTATACTTTTTTAACGTTTTAGAAATTCTTTCGACTTCACAAATATCTATTCCTATACCTAAAATCATTTGTTTGGTTTCTTCATTAATTTTAGCATTTTTAAAATTACATTCTCC
>CAYTJO010000035.1:0-276 GCA_964438215.1 uncultured Rhodospirillaceae bacterium | reverse complement strand
AATAAAATGTCCAATATTTTATTCTTCTATACCCTGAATAGAAACTATTTTTTTTACTTTATCAAATGTTATCCCATGACCTGCACTCACCTTAATCTTCTCCCTTGAAGCTAGTCTAACAACTTCTTTAATTTCTTTTAAATAAATATTTTCTTTAGACTGTAAGGCATTAGCATAATTTCCAGTATGTATTTCAATAGCACTAACTTTAAGTTTTTTTATGATTTCTATGTTATTTAAAATAGGATCTACAAATAAAGATACTTCTATTCCATT
>CAYTJO010000034.1:3733-9537 GCA_964438215.1 uncultured Rhodospirillaceae bacterium | reverse complement strand
TTTTAAATCGTAAATTGGATAACAATAAAAATAAAAAAATTTTTAAATCACCTGGATTAGATCTTAACCATTATCAACCTGATATACCAGTTAGGATAAATGCAAAAAAACAAAAAGTTAATGAAGGATGGTTAGCTTTTGGGGAAGTAACAATTGACTGCAAGTCTCCTTCAATATCCTTGAGCAAAAAAAAATGTTTAAAAGAAGCATCAAAAAACCTTTACAAGATGCTGAGATTGCTTGATAAAAAAAAAATCATTGGAATTGCTGTCCAAAAAATACCAAACAGAGGTATAGGTATGGCCTTAAACGACAGATTATTTAGGGCTTCAAAAAAATAATGGATCATCAAATTAATATATTAAAAGAAAGTTTAAGTAAAAATATTTGGTATGAAGAAGATTATAATATTTCTCCTTACCTTACTGAAGAAAGAGGAAAATATATAGGAAAATCTAAATTACTTCTTAAACCCTATACTACCTCAGACGTTTCTAAAATTTTAAATATTTGTCATAAACATAAAATTTCAGTAGTGCCACAAGGTGGAAGAACAGGTTTATCTGGAGGCACAATTCCCAACCCAGAAAAAAATGAAGTAATTATTTCTATGGAAAAAATGAATAAAGTTATATCTATTGATAAAAACAACTTTCATTTAGTTGCACAATCTGGATGTACATTAGCAGATATTAAAAAAAAATCTAAAAGTAAAAATCTGTATTTTCCTCTTTCTCTGCCATCTATGGAAACCTGTACAATTGGAGGGAATATTTCTACTAATGCTGGAGGCTCAAGTGTTTTAAAATACGGAATGACTAGAGATTTAGTTTTAGGGCTTGAGATAGTATTGCCCAATGGAAAAGTTTTAAATTGTTTGAGAGAAATAAAAAAAGATAACAGAAGTTATGATCTTAAACATATTTTTATTGGTTCTGAGGGAACATTAGGTATAATTACATCTGCAGTATTAAAGCTTTTTCCTCAACCTAAAAAAACTGGCATTGCATTTGTTGCTCTTGAAAACATTAAGAAAGCAATTGAATTTTTTAATTATATTAATTCTTCACATAATGAACATTTAACCGCCTATGAACTAAATAGTTGTCTTGGTCTCAAATTTATAAAAAAAAATTATCCTAGAATTCCTATACCGTTTGAAAACAAATATCCATGGTATGTAATTATCGAACTTTCATTTCTAAAAAATATTGATATTGATAGCGAAATTGAGCTTGTTTTAGAAGAAGCATTCTCTAAAAAACTTATTATTGATGCAGTAAAACCTCAAAATATTTTACAATCTAATAACATATGGAAAACAAGAGAATGGCTAAGTTATGCTCAGAAAAAAGATGGGCCTTCAATTAAACACGATATTTCATTACCTATTTCAAAAATTCCTGTGTTTATTCAAGAAGCTGAAATTCTTGTAAAAAAAATTTTACCAAATGCAAACATCTTAATTTTTGGTCATTTAGCTGATGGGAATATTCACTATAATATCAGTAATAATATTGTTTTAAATAAAACTAATATAGATTTTTTTTCAAAAAAAATTAATACTATAGTTTTTGATTTAGTGTATAAATATAATGGTAGTTTTTCAGCAGAGCATGGTATAGGTAAGATGAAAACTAGAGAATTTGTTAAATATACTAATCCTGAAGAATTGTATGTTAAAAAACAAATTAAAAAGCTATTTGATCCAAAAGGAATTATGAATCCTGGAAAGGTGTTTAGTTAAATATGGACAGTTATAATACCCCTATTGATGAGATGTATTTTGCTCTTACACATATAGCAAACATTGATAGTTTCTCAAATTGCTCTGGAAATTTAGATATTTCTTCAGAGAATATAAAACTATTACTAGAAGAAGCAGGCAAATTTGCAAAAGAAAAGCTAGATAATATCAATGCTAAAGGTGATATTGATGGCATCAAATTAGAGAATGGTCTTGTAAGGATGCCTGAGTACTTTATAACTGCTTACAAAAGTTTTGTAGAAAGTGGGTGGTTTTCAGTTGCGGGAGACAAGAAATTTGGTGGACAAGACTTCCCTTGGGCAGTTTTAGTATTAATAAACGAAATTTGGGAAGCAGCTAATATGAGTTTTGCAGTTAATAATATGCTTACTCAGGGAGCGATAGAGCTAATACAAGAACATGGGAGTGAGGTACAAAAAAATAAGAATTTACCAAAACTAATTTCTGGAAAGTGGAGTGGAACCATGAACTTGACAGAACCTCATGCTGGATCAGACTTATCTGATATTAAAACTAAAGCTGTTAAAAAAAATGGAAGTTATTCGATAAAAGGAACTAAAATTTATATCACGCATGGTGACCAAGATATGAGTGAAAATATAATTCATATGGTACTTGCAAAGCTTCCAGAAGCTCCTCCGGGAAATCGTGGTATATCTCTATTCTTGGTTCCAAAATATTATGAAGACGAGAAGGGAAATAGAATTAAAAATGACATAAAGGTCTTATCAATAGAGCATAAACTAGGTCATAATGCTAGCCCGACCTGTGTTCTCAGTTTTGGAGAAAATAATAATTGCATTGGAGAATTAATTGGAGAACCACACCTTGGACTGAAGGCTATGTTTACTATGATGAATAATGCTAGACTTAATGTAGGAGTTCAAGGAATTGCTATAGCAGAAAGGTCATATCAGAAAGCATTATCTTTTTCTAAGGAGAGGAAACAAGGTTTTCCTATAAATAAAAATAACAAAGAAACAGTAAATATTATAGAACATCCAGATGTTAAAAGAATGCTCATGGAAATGAAGTCTCAAGTAGAAGCCATGAGAGGGCTAGCAGTAATTACAGGAGAAATGATAGATTACTCGAAAAACCTTTCTAATACTGAAGAAGGAAAATATTATTTAAACTTATCTAGTCTCTTAACACCTATTGTAAAAGCCTGGTGTACTGATCAAGCTGTTCATATTACTTCCATAGGCATTCAAGTCCATGGTGGAATGGGCTTTATAGAAGACACTGGGGCAGCTCAATATTTTAGAGACTCCAGAATTCTTCCTATTTATGAAGGAACAAATGGAATTCAAGCACTAGATTTACTTAAAAGAAAGTTGTTTTTAGAAAATGGAAGAACTTTAGAAAAACTTATAGAAAAAATGAAAAAAGATTCTGATGAATGTAAAAATAGTTCTGTGGTAGAAATCGCTCAAATTGGAAACCTAATGGACTCATCTATTAAGTCTCTAGAAAATGGAGCAAATTGGTTAAAAAATGAACTAAATCAAAACCCTGAAAATGCAGCAGCTGGAGCTACTCCATTTCTTAATATGTTTGGTTGGATATTGGGTGGCTGGGTAATGTGTAAATCCTCTCTAAATGCCCACATTAATGCAAAAAAAGATTTAAGCGAGCAATTCTGCAAAGATAAAATAAATACATCTTTATTTTTTTGTACAACTTATTTGCCTACTGCATCATCTCTTTTGAGTACAATTAAAAACTCATATAAAACCATAGGTGCTATAAGCTAATTTTATTTATTATTACATGTTGCAATAAATTTTAGTTCATTTGAATGTTTGTTAACTATTGTTACTTTAAACTTTTTTGGATGCACTATATCTTTTAAAACTTTTAAAGTAATTTCTTCATTAACAATAACAGATTTTAACATTTTAAATTCAAAAAAATCTAAATCTATGTTTTTAATTAAACTTAACTGCTCTAATGCATACGAAGCTAACAATGGCCCGTGAACTAGTAAATTTTTATAGCCTTCTTCTTTCTTAGTATAATCTATATCGTAGTGAATTCTATGAGAATTATAAGTAATGGAAGAGTATCTAAATAACATAATGTTGTTAAAACAAAAATTTTTTTTAGAAAGGATCGTATAACCATCATTTTTTTCTATTATTTTTTTTTTAGATTTATAATCTTGATCTACAAAAACAATTTTTTGATTTTCAATTAAAACTATTTTATTTTTTACTTTAAAAATATTTTTAACAGTTATAAAAAAAATTTTTATATTATCTTTACTTTTATTTTCTATATTGCTTATTTGACTAGTTTTGGAAGCTAGATTATTTAAAAATACTTTATTTAAAAAAAAAATTTCTGAACCTGCAAACATTCTTTTACATCCATTCAAGGCAGGAAAAAAATCTCCTCTTTTGGGATGACCATCAACTCCTATACTCTCTAAAGACAAATTTTCTGTAAAGTACAACCAGTGCCATCCAAAAGGAAGCAATTTTTTTTTAAAAAATGAATTACTATCTATGTTATTTTTAAATAAGTTACAAAACATGTGAGCTTTATCAATGCTTAGCATATCTTTCATTATTTTTTTGTTCTTTAAATAATTATCAAAGTTTTTCATAGGTTACTTAAATTCTTTTCTAATTTTTTTAGAATGTTCTCCCAGTTTTGGTATTTTTTTATAACGATTTCTTTTTTTTAATCTAACTGGAGGTATAAACTTAATATCACCGTAGTCGGTTTTTAAATATGAAGTTTTTAATTCTGTATGTTTAGAAAATTCCTTCATATCATTTAAAAACCCAAAAGCTATTCTATTTGTTTTCAGAATTTGAGAAACTTTTTTTGCAGTATATTTTCTAAATTTTTCTTTAATTATATTATTTAATTTATTCTGATTTTTAAGTCTCAGAGAAGGACTATTAAATATTATTTTAAGATTTTCTGACAATTTAAGTATTTTTTTATCTAAAACTTCCCATTCTCTTTCATTTTGTATAGAGAATAAAATATTAACATTATCTTTTGTCATAAAACATCCATAAGGAACTATTGAAGGATGCGCTAGCCCTACTCTCTTAGGAGGCCTATTAGTATGAATATATTGAAGAAAAGGAACATTCATCCATTCACTTAAACTATCAAACAAGGATATTTCAATTGCAGATCCTAATCCTGAATTTTCTCTTTTGATTAAAGCTTCTAAAATTAAAGCATACGCATTCAAGCCACAGGAAATATCGCACACAGAGACCCCTACACGACCAGGGTTATTCTCATCACCTGTTAAACTGCACAAGCCTGTTTCAGCTTGTATTAACAAGTCATAAGCTTTATTATCAGCATAAGCTCCTAGCTGACCATAACCTGAAATATCACAAGTTATTAATCTCTTATTTATTTTTCTTAAAGTCTTACTATCTAAATCATATTTTTTTAAAGTTCCAGGAAGTAAGTTTTGAATAAATATATCTGCTCTTGAGATAATCTTTTTAAGAAAAACTCTATCTTGAGAATTCTTAATATCTGCAATAAAACTTTCCTTTCCTCTATTTAACCAAACAAAATAAGTGCTTTGACCTTTTACAAAATTATCATAATATCTTGCAAAATCTCCATCTTTCCTCTCCACCTTAATAACTCTAGCTCCAGCATCTGCTAATTTAACACTACAATATGGGGCTGCTACAGCCTGCTCAATAGAAACTACCAGTTTTCCTTGTAATAATTTATTACTCAATATGACCTCGGCATTCCAAGAACTTTATGAGCTATATAGGCTAATATCATATTTGTTGATACTGGAGCTATTCTGTAAAGTCTTGTTTCTCTAAATTTACGCTCAATATTATACTCTTCTGAAAAAGAAAAACCTCCAAATGTTTGCATCGCCATATCCGCTGCCTCCCATGATGCATCAGCCGCTAATAACTTAGCTAAATTAGACTCCTCTCCACACTTAAAGTTATTATCATATAATGAGCATGCCTCTTTTATCATTAATTCAGCAGCTCGTGTATTCGCATATGCTCTAGCTATAGGAAAC
>CAYTJO010000034.1:0-3723 GCA_964438215.1 uncultured Rhodospirillaceae bacterium | reverse complement strand
GTATAGATAGATTTTTACCTATTGGCCTTCCAAAAACTATCCTTTCATTTGCATAGCTTTTAGCCTTTTCAATGAAGTATTTTGCATCTCCTAAACATTCAGAAGCAATTAGGATCCTTTCTGCATTCATGCCATCTAGAATATATTTGAATCCATTACCTTGTTTTCCTATTAAACAGTTTTCATTAACTTCTAAATTTTCAAAAAAAATTTCAGTAGTAGAGTGGTTAATCATAGTTCTGATAGGTTTTATAAAAATACTTTTATTCAAATGGGGTCGCATATCTATAAGAAATAGTGAAAGGTTATTTTGTTTTATCTCAGAATTATCTGATTTTGCTAGTAATAATATTAAATCAGAATACTCAGCTCTACTTGTCCAAACTTTTTGACCATTTATTATGTATTTTTGTCCTGATTTTTTGGCACTTGTTTTAATAGAAAGTGTATCAGATCCGCTACTGGGTTCAGTTACTCCAAAAGCTTGTAATCTTATTTTACCTTTTGCAATTTCAGGCAAGTACTTTTGTTTTAATTTCTCATCCCCATGTTTTAATAGTGAACCCATTATATACATTTGTGCATGACAAGCTGCACCATTTGCTCCATATCTGTGAATTTCCTCTAAAATTACAGATGCAGCTCTAATAGGAAGTCCAGCTCCTCCAAATTTTTCAGGAATTAATATTCCTAAATATCCTGACTTTGTTAAAGCATTAACAAAATCTAAGGGATAAGAACGGTCCTGATCTAGTCTTTGCCAATAAGATTCTGGAAATTTTTTACAAATAGCTTTTATTCCGTCCTTTATATCTTCCCAATTCTCATCAATATTATTATTATTCATAATATAAATATTATATTAAAAAAATTTTTTTATCAAAAACATTGAACTTATTATGTACAGGTGTATATAATAGAATTATGTTATTAGATCCATTTAAAAGACCAGTAAGTTATCTAAGGGTATCTGTTACAGACAGATGTGACTTTAGATGTGAATATTGTATGTCAGAAAATAAGACCTTTCTTCCTAAAATAGATTTATTAACCTTACAAGAAATAGAGAGAATTTGTGTAAGTTTTATTAATTTAGGAACAACTAAAATTAGAATAACTGGTGGCGAACCTTTAGTTAGAAAAAATGTAATGGAATTATTTGAAAATCTTGGTTCTTTTTTAAAAAAGGACAAACTTAAAGAATTAACTCTTACTACTAATGGTTCGCAACTAGAGAAATATGCTGATCATTTATTTAAAAGTGGCGTTAGAAGAATTAACGTATCTATTGATACGCTGAAACCAGAATTATTTAGTAAATTAACAAGAAGGGGAAATCTAGAAAAAGTATTGAAAGGAATTTACAAAGCAAAAGAAGTTGGTCTAAAAATAAAAATTAATACAGTAGCCCTCAAGGAAACCAATGAAAAAGAGATTATTGATATTTTAGAATGGGCTCACTCTAATGATTTTGATATGACCATAATTGAGACCATGCCTTTAGGAGAAATTGATTATGACAGAACTGATCAATTTCTACCATTATCTAAAGTAAAAGAAAACTTAGAGAAGAAGTTTACTTTGAAAAAAAGTGATCATTATACTGGAGGTCCTTCAAGATATTTTAATGTAGAAGAAACAAATAATAGAGTTGGATTTATTACACCACTAACTCATAATTTCTGCGAATTATGTAATAGAGTAAGGCTCACATGCACGGGAAAACTTTATATGTGTTTAGGCCAAGATGATTCAGCAGATTTTGTTAATGCAGTTCGTTCTAAAAATTGGGAAAAAGATTTAAAAAATGCTATTCTTGAAGCAATCTCAAGAAAACCTAAGGGGCATGATTTTGTAATAAGAAGAAAACAATCTCCTTCAGTAAAAAGACACATGAGTGTTACTGGCGGTTAAAAAATGAGAATAGTAAAACCCTTTTTTTTAGCTGCTCAAAATATTAAGGCACAAAAAGCGCTTAAGTTATTAGAAAATAAATACTCTAAATATAAACTAAAAAACGCAAATGTAATTGTAGTGCTAGGAGGTGACGGAAGCATATTATCTTTGATCAATAATAAAGAATATCTTAAAAAAAAGATTTATGGGATGAACAGAGGAACTATAGGTTTTTTATTAAATAATTATGAAGAAAAAAATCTTTTAGAAAGAATAAAATCCTCAAAGGAATTTAAACTTAACCCTGTTTCAATGACTGTAACTGATATAAGCAATAAAAAATATAAAGCTCACTCACTTAATGAAGTATCCTTGTTAAGACAAAACAGATTTGCTGCTAATGTACGTGTCTACATTAATAATAAAGTTAAAATAAATAAATTAATTTGTGATGGTATTCTAGTCTCCACGCCTGCGGGTAGTACTGCTTATAATTTGTCTGCTCATGGTCCAATATTGCCTCTAAATTCTTCATTGCTTGCTCTTACTCCTATTTGTCCATTTAGACCAAGAAGATGGAAGGGAGCGCTAGTAAATGAAAAAAGTAAAATTTCCTTGAAGGTTATAGACCCTATTAATAGACCCGTAAGCGCTACAGCTGGTCAAGTAGAAGTTAGAAATATAAAAGATGTTGAAGTGTATTGTGATTTTAATAAATCACTAAAGCTTTTATTTGATAAAAATCATAATCTTGAAGAAAAAATTTTCAATGAACAATTTATTTTATAGGAGAAAAAAATGCAAATAGAAGACATCAATGCTGTAATTACAGGTGGTTCATCTGGCTTAGGAAAAGCGACCGCTGAAATTATTCTTAGCAATGGTGGCAAAGTAACTATCTTAGATACTCAAAAAGATATAGGAGAGGAGTTTGCTAAAAGCAGTGGTCAGAAATGTGCCTTTTTATATACTGATGTCACTGATGAAAAATCTGTTGAAGAAAGTTTAAATTTGGCTCAAAAAAATTTTGGTGCCTTAAATTTAATAGTTAATTGTGCAGGAGTAGGTGTGCCAGAAAAGATCTTAGGCAAAGAAAAAACACATTCCACCTTTACCTTTGAAAAAGTAGTCAAGGTTAACTTAACCGGAACGTTTAACGTAATTAAACATAGTGCAGATTTAATGCAGAAAAACCAATCAAATGAAGATGGTTTTAGAGGGTTAATTGTTAATACAGCATCAACAGCTGCATATGATGGACAAATAGGACAAGCTGCCTACAGTGCTTCAAAAGGAGGAATTGTTTCTATGACATTACCTATTGCTAGAGAATTAGCACGGTTTGGTATAAGAGTGTGTACTATTGCTCCAGGACTTTTTGAAACTCCCATGCTTCAAGGGCTTCCAGAAAAGGCTTATAATTCTTTGATAGAAAGCACTTTATACCCAAAGAGATTAGGATTTCCTCATGAATACGCAAAGCTAGTTATTGCTATTTACAAAAACAACATGCTAAATGGAGAAACTATTAGAATAGACGGAGCATTAAGGATGTCTCCTAAGTAGTCATTTTTATAAGCTAAAATATATTAATTTTTACTATAAATTATTTAAGAAGATTATAAGTAGCCTTTGCTAAGGGAACTACGTCATTACCGATTTCCTTGGCGTTTGGAGAACTTTCGTTTCCGTTAACATATCTAGCATATACTCCCTCTAAAATAGCAACAGATCTAAACATAGAAAGTACTACATAAAACCTAGGGTCAAAATTTTTTATCTTTCTAGCTGAGCAATAGGTTTCTATAATTTGATTTATTTCAGGCA
>CAYTJO010000033.1:7156-9644 GCA_964438215.1 uncultured Rhodospirillaceae bacterium | reverse complement strand
GATAAACTGACCATTTTCTTTACAAGCAAATGTTCGTGGTTTGATAAAGTATCTATTAAGCTAAAATGATTATCATTTTTACAGATAATTTCTTTGCAGTTAAATCGATTTTTGTTTAAAAAATTCATATAATCTATACTTTGTTTTTTCCAAAGCTCAGGCTCTTTTTCACCATAAGATATAATTGTTGGAATAATTATTTTAGGTGTCATTCTATGGGGGTCATTTTTTTTTGCTTCTTCTTTAGTCAATCCAATTTCTTTATTAATATCTAAGTCTAGCACTCTTTCAGTTTCATAGATACCACTTACTAAAGCAATACCTTTTAAAAAAGCATTATTTAAACCATATTTTTTCCAATCTACGCTCAGCATTAATGATGCTAAATGCGCCCCAGCTGAGTGTCCTGATATTACTATATTTTGATTGTTAGCTTTAAACTTGGCTGCATGTCTATAAATCCATAATATAGCCTCAATAATTTGATTTTTTATTTCTGATAATTTTACTTTAGGACATAGTTCATAATTAATATTAAAAAAACAAATCTGTTTTTCAACAAAAGGTATTGCCATGTGAGTATGATAGGATTTATCTAATGCTCTCCAATAACCACCATGTATAAAAATATGAATTGGTAAATTAGATGCATTATTTTTATGAAATACATCTAATTTTTGTAACGCAGCTTTTCCATATTTAATATCAGTTTTACCTATTAAATTATTTTCAGCTATTTTAGCCTTTAATTTTGAATCACTTAGATAAGTTTCATAGTTAGGAACGCTAAGTCTAGGGTTGAAGCTATATTCAATCTCTTCAATTTTAGTCATTCAATAAACATATAATTATTTTTTTAAAAGTCTAATTAATTTATTAAATGTAATTAAAAGTTTATAAATTTATTTAGATAACTGTTCTTCAAATATAACTTCAGAATTTCTTTGCGTCTTTGCCCATAACAATTTTTTAACTTTAAATTTTTCTAAACTACCCTTTAGTTCCAATTTATTTGGTATCATAAAACATTGTTTCTCTGCGATCCATCTTAAATTATGATAAATTATTTCAGTTTCAGAGTACTTAGTAACTAGAATTTCGTCTCCTGATGCGTTTGAACAATCTTTCGATCCTGATGATGATAGACTGAGAACATTCTTTTTTCTTATACTGGCTGTAGCTATTGCGTTGTCATTAATCAAAGTAACCTTATTAGATCCTATATCACTTTGTAGACTGTATACAGATTTCATAATGTTATTAATAGTTTTATTAGGTCCATAAATACTAAATATAATAAGTTTTTCTTTGTTATCTCCTGGCAAATCTACCCATCCATAGCTTCCACTGAGAGGAGAATAAGCCTGTTTCTTTTTAGAATTAAAAATATTTATTCCACCTGTGATAGTAGGTTGATTAAATAAGCTAGAAGGTAAAAATCTTTTTAAATTTTCTTTTTCCCATTCAACTCCTATTATGATGTGATTGGTTTTAACTAACGAGTAAGGAGCAAGTGGAATAGGTTCTTTATTCATTGGTGGAGCACCAGCTAACAAATAATTACAAAAAATAAAAAAAGAAAAAAAGATTATTAAAAATTTCATTTTTCTTCCTTAAACTATATTTTTTCATATTCTCCATGTAAATTCAAGAATTCTTGATTTTCTGTATAAAATGACTTGTGAGCAGAATTCTCAAGAATTTCTAGCATTTTAGGTATCTTAATACCTAAACTTCTACATTTATCAATAACCTTGCTTGGATCTAATTCATCAAGTATTTCAAAAGGTCCCTTATGCCATGCAAAACCCCATTTCATTGCATTATCTATATTTACTATATCATCTGCAATTTCAGGTATTAAATCTGCGGCATACAGTAGAGAAGCACCCATGACATTCCAAACGTACTTACCTTCAGGAGTGTCTTGTAATATTATATCAAAGCTAGCATTTTCATTTTCCTTATTAGCAAGTAGCCAAACTTCCTTTTCTAAGTTGTATACTTCTTTTAATTTTTCTCCATCATCACTTTTTTTAACTCTATAAAAACCACCTCCCGTTTTTCTTCCTAGTTGACCCTTTTCATATAACTTTTGTTCTTCTTCAGGCAAAGAAACAAATTTTCTACCTATATCATTTTTAGGTAAATTAATTTCAAGGTTTTTACCAACTGAATACATTACATCAAGTCCAATTAAATCTATCAAACCATACAGACCAGTTGGAGGCAATCCTAAAGGTTTTGATAACAAAGCATCAATCTTTTCAACTGTAATATTATTTTTTCTAGCACTTTTACCTTCATGCAGGCCCTTTAACATAAAAAAGCATCCTATCCTGTTCCCAATAAAATTTACAGTATCTTTTCCATACACTACTCCTTTCCCAAGCGTTTCTTTCAAAAATATACTTAGCGTTTCTATTACATCTTTGGATGTATTTTCTCCAGGAATAAGTTCACATAATTTCATTACCTTAACGGGGTT
>CAYTJO010000033.1:3440-7146 GCA_964438215.1 uncultured Rhodospirillaceae bacterium | reverse complement strand
GTATTTGAACTTACATAAGAACTATTACTTCTAAAATTCTCAATTTTTGCAAAAATTTCTCTTTTTATGTCTAGTTTTTCAACAACAGCTTCACAGATCCACTCAAAATTAGAAATTTTATGAAAATCTTTTTCAAAAGTTCCAATTTCTATATTTTCAATATTACTTGGCACTGATAACATAGGTCTTTTTTCATTAACAATATTCATTTTTCCTTTATTAACAGTATTTTCATCAATATCTAATAATAGAACTTCACAGTTTTTATCAGCAGCTAAGGCTGCAATGCCGGCACCCATAGTACCAGAACCTAAAACTGCTACAGAATTAATTTTATTAGTCATAATCATCCTTTTTAATTTACTAACATTAATTTACAAGAATAAATTTATTAGTCTATAATTACATATAAATAAATGTAACAAATGAAGAGAATTTTTAAACAAGACGGTACAAAAATAATAGGTGGAATAGTTATATCTACTGTAGAACAGCTAAAGTTTTTAGGAATTGTTGGAGAAGAAGTCTTAGAAAAATTTAATATAAAAGAAATAGATAAGGAAAAATTTTATCCTAGAAGTATAAGAGGAAAAATCCATCAGATAATACTAGAAAGGTACGGAGAAAAAGCACTTTACTATTTAGGAGTAGAACAATTTAATTCTGCAGCTAGTGAAAATGTCTTTAAATTATCTTTAAAAAATCAGAAGTATAACTTAGAAAATTTTAAAAAATTTAATAAAGTTTCGAGAAAAATTAATCACTCAGAAATTCAAAGAATAATAAGAGATAGGTTAATTAAAATTGTATTAAAAATTTACACTACAAAAGGAGCAATTGTTGCAAAAAATGACAAAATGAGTGCTAGTTTTAAATATTTAGACAAAGATATTTTAATAATAAGTATCACTAATGCAGTATACAAGTTTCATCATGAGTTTAATAGAGGGTCATTATTAAATTTTCTAACCAAACACTTGGGTGATTGCTGGGAAATTAATGCTACATATATTCATAAGAAATCAGAGTTTAGATCAGGTCTTACGAAAAATGTATTTCAGTTTGATTTTTCTTTAAGAAAAAAAAAAAGTAGACCAGCATTTAAATCATTTAAATTTTAGGTCTGCAGCAAAAGATGAGTTTTTAAAAGCTGTTTTGAATGCATCAGAAAAACAAAGAAGCATTGCTTTAGAACAGTCAAAAAAAATGGAAAACATTTCAAAAAAAATTGGAAAGTATATTCCTCCACAGATTCATGAAGGATTATTTAAGGGGCTCTACAATACTGAAATTCAAACAAAAAGAAAGAAACTAACAATTTTTTTTAGTGATATAAAAAATTTTACTGATACTTCAGAAAAATTACAGCCAGAGGATTTAACAAAATATTTAAATGAATATTTTTCTGAAATGACTAATATAGCACTGAAATATGGAGCTACTATTGATAAATATATTGGGGATGCAATGATGTTATTTTTTGGTGACCCTAACACAAAAGGTGAGAGAAATGATGCAAGAGCTTGTGTTGAAATGTCATTAGAAATGCAAGAAAAAATGACTCAACTTCGATCAAAGTGGAAAGATGAAGGTTTTTATAATCCTTTTGAAATTAGAATAGGAATTAATACTGGATATTGTAATGTAGGAAACTTTGGAAGCAATCAAAGATTAACTTACACAATAATTGGTGGTGAGGTAAATGTAGCTGCTCGTTTAGAAAGTATAGGAGATGCGGGAGGGGTTCTTATGAGTTATGAGACTTATGCACATGTGCAGGATATAGTTGAGGTAGAAGAAAAAGATAGTGTAAAAATGAAAGGAATAAATAGAGAAATAAAAATATTTAGTGTTTTAAATAGAAAAAATGAGAAAAATAAAACCAATAAGTTGTTTAAAAAGAATAATAAAGAAATCAACAGTAAGGTTATCAAAAATAGCCAAGAAAGTGAAATAAGAGAGATTAAAAATTCATTAAAAACCATTCAAGAGAAAGTAGAGAAGCTATCTAATAAAATTAGGGACAATAATGAAAAATTTCAAAATAAAAATTAAAAATAAAACTGTAACTAAAATTTTAAAAAAGGTTTCAAAGTATGATTGGAGCAAAATTCCTGATATTAATAATTGGTCTTTAGGAGTCAATAAAATAGAACTCAGAAAAATTTGTGATTACTGGATAGCTGATTATAATTGGAAAAAGGAAGAAAAAAAATTAAATAAACTGAAGCATTATAAGGAAAAAGTTGATGACATAAACATTCATTTTGTCTACAAAAAAGGTAAAAATAAAAAATCTATACCATTACTAATTAGTCATGGTTGGCCGGGATCTTTTATTGAATTTAATAATATTATTGGTCCTCTAACTGACCCTAAAAAATATGGGCTAGATGATAAAATTAGTTTTGATATTATTGCACCGTCAATACCAGGTTTTGCATTTTCTGACGCTCCTTCTAAACCAATAGGTCCTAGAAAAATTTCGTTTTACTATAATAAGTTAATGACTGAAACATTAAAATATAAAAGCTATATTGCTCAAGGAGGTGATTGGGGTGGTGCAATTTCTTCATGGTTGGGATATGATTATAGTAATTTTTGCAAAGCAATTCATCTGAATATAATGATTATGAGAGACAAGGATGGACCACAATCTGAAGAGGAAAGTTTATGGCAAAATGAGTTTAAAAAAGAGCAGATTTTGGAGCAGGGATATAGATCATTGCAAGCAACTAAACCTCAAACATTAGCCTTTGCTATGAATGACAATCCAGTAGGAATTGCAGCTTGGATTTTAGAAAAATTTCATGGTTGGTCTGATTTAAAAAATAAAAGTGTGTTAGAACTATATTCAAAAGATGATTTGTTAACAAATATAATGATATATTTAGTAACTGATTCATTTAATACTGCTTCATGGATATATTTTGGAAGAAGAGAGGAAGGTGGTAGAACAATGAATATCAAAGATAAAGTCAATACTGCTACTGGGTGTGCTTTATTTCCAGCTGAGCTTTTATCTTGGCCACCGAAATCATACGTGGAAAGATTATATAATATTATACAATGGACTGAAATGAAATCTGGTGGACATTTTGCAGCTATGGAAGAACCAATTCTATTAGTAAATGATATAAGAGATTTTGGGTGTAAAATTAAAAATAAAGTATTTTAATACATGTTAAGGCCTTTACACTTAAGAAGATCATGGTTGTTTGTAGGCGCTGCGAATGAAGAAGATATCCATGCTTCTTTTAATAGCAAGGCAGACGTTTGTATTTTAGAGTTTGAAGATTTTTGTCTTCCTAAAAACAGAGAAAAAGGAAGAAAAATGCTCCCAGAAATTTTAGAAACTTGGCATAAATTAGGAAAAGTCACTGCAGTAAGAATTAACCCACTAGAAACTAAAGATGGAAGAAAAGATTTAGAGGCAGCAATATGTAAAAGTCTAAATGTGATACTTTTACCTAAAGTCAAAAATAAAAAACAAGTAGATATCTTAGTTAGAGAAAAAAAAAAATACGAGTTAAAAAAAAATATTAAACATAATAATATTGAATTTATTCCTAATATAGAATCAGCCTTAGGCATTGAAAATTTAAATTATATTTTAATGTCCAAGCATGTTAATGGAGCTATGGTTGCATCAGAAGATATGGCACTATCATTAAAGAGAATACAACAGGTTCACGAAAAAATTGGC
>CAYTJO010000033.1:0-3430 GCA_964438215.1 uncultured Rhodospirillaceae bacterium | reverse complement strand
TTATAAGGAAAAAGTTTCATTTAGCTTGTCAGGCTTATGGAAAACTATCTATAGATATGCCTTATACTTGGAACAATTTAAAAGAGTTAAAAAAAGAAATTAGTCACATTAAAAATCTAGGTATCATTGCAAAGAGCACAATTAATGCTAATCATTGTAAAATAATTAATAATTTTCTTACACCTACTAAAAAAGAAATTAAAGTGTCAAATCAAATAATAAATAAGTTTGAAAAAGCTCTTAAAAATAATAAAATACAAATTTATCATAATGGTCATTATTTAGAATTACCAGCCTTTAATTCTGCAAAGAGAATTATAAAAAGACATAGAGATTTTTTAGAATATGAAAAATCTGAAAGCATTTAAAATTGGATAAAAATTTATGATTATTTCTTTTATTGTGATTATAATATTAGGGTTAGCTTCATTTTTATTTATTTCCAGAAAGTCAAATATTACTGGTTTTTATTTAGGCTTAATGGAGGATAGTAAAGAGCCTGATTTATTAACTATTACTTTTTCTCAAGTTACGACATGGATATTTTCTAGATCTTTATTAACTGCCGCAGTATTAGCTTACTATTATGGACTGCCTGGAGCTATGGCATACACAGCTTATTATTTTTCTTTTCTCACAGGGGGATATTTTGTATTAAATGTTAGAAAAAAGTATAATGTGAATTCAATATTGGATTTTTTTGAGAAAGAATATGGAGTTGTTGGAAAGTTTACGTACTCTACAATTGTTACAGTCAGATTAATTAGTGAAATCTTTGCAAATTTAATAGTTATTGGTCTCATTTTTGGTGGTGAAGGAAGCAATGAATATAATATATCTATTGTTTTAATTATGATTTTAGCATTTTCATACTCTTTCCTAGGAGGTTTTAGAAACTCAATTAAAACAGATTTTTTTCAAATGATAGTTTTTTTAATACTAATGCTTTTCTTAATAGTGAGTATTTATTTTTCAAATTTTCAAATAGAGGCAAACTTATTATTAAAAAAAGTTAACGACTTTTCTAATCCTGGGTATGCGCTTATAGGAGTGGCTTTTTTGCAAATTTGGAGCTACCCTTTGCATGACCCTGTCATGATGGACAGAGGCTTTGTATGCGGTTATAAAAAAACTAAGCAAAGTTTTTTTTTAGCATTTTTATTAAGTTCCTTATGTATTTTTGTTTTTTCGTTATTAGGAATATTTTTATCAGAAATATCTTTAGAAAGAATTTCTTTTTTTGAGGCAATTAAATTTCACTTTGGAGATAATATTTCTTATATAGTTTTTTTGCTTTTAATAGTCTCAGCAATGTCAACATTAGACTCAACTTTATCCAGCGCATCTAAATTAGTTGTATTAGATCTAAAGCTTTTAAAGAAAAATATTTTTAATGGAAGGCTTGTAATGTTTATGTTTTCAATGCTGGGTTTAGTTTTTATTTTTTTTAATACTAAAGATTTGTTTACTGCAGTAGCAGTAAGCGGGACTGCAGCAACATTTCTAACAACCTCTTTTATTTTAAAAGTAATTTTTAATATATCTCTTAGTAAAACCAGTTTAGTAATATCATTTATTTTAAGTATTTTAGGCTCTATATTATATTATCTAGAATCACAAGGTTTCAATAATCTTTTAAGTGCCTATTTTGTATTAGGACACAAATATAACACTCTACTTATTATAAACTTATTTATTCAAATAAGATCTATTTGTTGTATACATATCACTTAATTTGGCAAACATTTTTTAATCCCATATCTTGGTGTGTTTTTGATGCCAAAGCTGACTTCCAGTCACTTGCACAGTAAAGAATAAAATGTTTAGGAAGATCTAAGGTTTTTTTATGGTGAGGGCTTTCAGGATCAATCCAAAATTCTGACATACCCCTAGGACAAGATATAGAACCTGTAATTTTTCCTTGCTTAATTAATTTTCTAAAGTCTCTAATGTCTAAAAATATGTATTTTTTGTTTTCTAATAGTTTAATAGTTTTCGCAACTTTAAGAGTTTTAGTTTTAGAGTTTGCTTATTCAACTAACATTTTTGAACTTTTTATAATTTTTGCATTAAAAGAGAAAAGTTCGAAATGGAACTAGATTTAGATCAAGAGTAATTTGTCTAGGTAATAACTGCAAAGCAACTTAGGGGTAAGGTGAAAGTTGCTATGATCTTGATATAAATAAGTAATAACTATTTTTTTTCTAATTTAGCAGACTGCTCTTCAAGAAAGTCTTTTAATATGTTCTTACGAGAATCAACAATTTTGTGAACTAGTTCTTTCACTTCTAGAGGAACAAAACCTCTAGCTTCTAAAAATTTATCCTCGTCTTTAAGAAATTCTTTGTAAAGGTCTTCATCCCTTTCAAGTTTTTCATAAAGGTCAATAATATCTTTTTTTAACTTCTCGTTTGTCATATTGCTATCTCCATTTCTAAAAGCACATATTTAATATATGTGATATATAGTTTTTATCAATCAGATCCAGACCAACTGTGTTCACTTAAACTACAGTTGTCAGCACTCCACTCTTTATACGTCAATTGTTTTCTTTTATCAATCTTAATGCATGAATTATTAGATTCATCAAAGTTGCTCATACATTCAGTTTTTGTTAAAAATGTTTCTCTTAATGACTCTTTATCCCAATCTAAAGGTTGTAACATCCAAACTATTAGTGCACATGTGAGCATTATACAAGACTCTCTTTAAATTTATTATTTTTCACATAACTAGATTGAGATTTTTTTCTTTGAATAACTAGAGGGGGGCATTTATGGTCGTCGTAATATAATGACTGACAGTCTAAACAGTAAAAACATTCATTCATATTTATATTTCCTTTTATATCTATCGCGTCAATAGGGCAAGCCTTAGAACATAATTTACATGGGTTACCACATTCATTTCTTCTCTTGAGAGGGTTTTTTAATCTTAGTTTCCCACCTAATACCATAAAAGCACCTAATGGACATATAAACCTACAAAAAAACCTTTCTATAAATAAACCTATAGTCAACAAGATTATTGCATAAAAAACAAAATACCATTCTCTTTGAAATTTCATAGAAATAGAAGTTTTAAATGGTTCTATTTCTGATCCAATATTTAAAAGCTCAGCAGAGTAGATGCTTATAAAAGTTAATAATAACAATATTACATATTTAATATTTAAAGCATTTTTATTTATTTTATCAGGAATTTTTATTTGAGGAACTTTAAGAAATTGTGAAATCTTTCCTAATAATTCTTGCAAACTACCAAAGGGACAAAGCCATCCACAAAATAAACCTCTTCCCCAAAAAACAAACGATATTATAACATAAAGCATTAATACAGTTAGCAAAGGATCAGAAAGAAGTACATTCCATGAAGGATTAGTAACCGGAGCAGTTAACCACATTAAAACACTTAAAATTGTAATTTGTCC
>CAYTJO010000032.1:4864-9962 GCA_964438215.1 uncultured Rhodospirillaceae bacterium | reverse complement strand
TAATATTGCTAGCGCAAGCAACAGAACTGAAAGTTTGCATTTTGGGGCAGCTGATTTTGCTGCTTCTATAGGTGCCAAAACTATGAGTATAGGAGGGACAAATAATTTTTATGGTACTCTTAGCCCTATACAAACGAAAAATCAAAAAAGAACTTTTTTTCTGAATGATATTTGGCAAGTAGCTTTATTTAATATTAATCTAGCTGCTAGTGCTTTTGGTTTAAGGGCAGTAGATTGTCCTTATGGAGATTTTAATGACAATGAAGGTTTTGAGGTATTTGCTAAAAGCTCTTATTCTCTTGGATTTGATGGGAAAATGGTAGTTCATCCCAATCAAATTAACATTGCAAATAAAATATTTTCTCCTTCTAAAAAAGACTTGCTAGAAGCTCAAGAAATGTTAAGAGTTATGGAACAATCTTCTCAAGAAGGTAAGGGAGCTGTATCATTTAAAGGTAAATTGTTAGATTTTGTCACTATTAAACAAGCTAAAAATATAGTAGAATTATATAATAAAATAGCAAATAAAAATAATCATGATTAAGTTTTTTTTAGATTTTGAAAATGAAATAGCTCAAATAGAAGGAAGAATTAACGAGCTCAGACACATAAGCAGTGGAAAAAGTGTGGCAATACTTAAAGAGATTACAGATTTAGAGTTCAAAGCCAATAAAATTCTTAAGGAAAAGTACGCTAATTTAACTCCTTGGCAAAGAGTTCAAGTAGCAAGACATCCTGATAGACCCCACGCTACTGACTATATAAGTAATTTATTTTGTGATTTTATACCATTAAGTGGAGATAGAAAGTTTGGAGAAGATAGTGCTATAATAGGTGGGTTGGCTTCTTTTGACGAAGTTTCTGTAATGCTTATAGCACAAGAAAAAGGATCAGATACGGAGAGTAGATTAAGAAGAAATTTTGGTATGGCTAGACCTGAGGGCTACAGAAAAAGTGTAAGACTTATGAAGCTAGCAGATAGATTTAATATTCCTATAATAACTTTTATTGATACTGCAGGAGCCTATCCAGGAATTGGAGCAGAACAAAGAGGCCAATCTGAGGCCATAGCATCTTCCATTCAAACTTGTTTGAATGTGCAAGTGCCTTTAATTAGTATTATTATAGGCGAAGGAGGTTCTGGCGGTGCTGTAGCACTGGCAACAGCAGATAAAATATTGATGTTAGAAAACTCTATTTATTCTGTGATATCTCCAGAAGGATGTGCTTCTATATTATGGAAAGTTGAAGGTTATGATGAGCTAGCAGCTAATAATTTAAAAATTACTTCTGAAGACCTAAAAAGACTTAAAGTTATTGATCAGATTATTAAAGAACCTTTAGGTGGAGCCCATAGGAGTCCTAGTGAAGTTTTTACAACCTTAAAAAAGGAGCTAAAATTAGTAATTAAAGACCTAAATAAGAAATCAAAGAATCTATTGTCTAAAGAACGAAAACTTAAATATCTTAAGTTTGGATCTAACTTCACTTTCTAGATACTCTTGTCACTTTTAGAGAAAGTTAAAGAACTAAATAACTTTTCTGATAAAAAGAAATTTGTAAATCTTATATGCTGTAACGATCATGTAGGTTTAGTTCACAGAAAAATTGTAAACTTAATTTTAAAAAGCAAGCTTCCTTATTATTCAGAAAATAATAATTTAATCTTTAAAGAAAAAAATAAAAACCAACTTAATCTTACATTAAGAAATACATGTGAACTTTTATTAGAAAACAATATAATTAAAGAAGTAACAGGAGAATATTTCCCTTGTGTATTATCTTTAGGAAAAAAAGAGCACTTCGTGTTAGAAAGAACTTTAGTTGAGTATTTAGGAATAAGGGGGTATGGAGTCCATTTAGTAGCTTATGTTAAAAATAAATATAATACTAAATTGTGGATCCCATTAAGAGCAAAAAATAAAAGAGTTGAACCTAATAAACTTGATAACACAGTAGCTGGAGGTGTTGCAGCTGGAGAAACTATGTTTCAGGCTTTGCTAAGAGAAGGTTATGAAGAGGCCTCATTAAGAAAAAATATATTAAGTAAAGCTGTTCAAACAGGAACACTTAACTATATTTGGAGGAACAAAGAATTATCTCTAAGAAGAGACACTTTATTTGTCTTTCATTTAGAATTATCCAAGAATATTATTCCCAAAAATACTGACGGTGAAGTTACAAAATTTAGATTATATGATGAAAAAAAAATTCTAGAGAAAATTCAAAAAACTAATGAGTTTAAAAAAAACTGTGCATTAGTACTGGCCAGCTTTTTTATTAGAAGAGGGTTGATAAACTCTAAAAATGAGAAGAATTATGAAGAAATTTGTCGAATTTTATGAGTGAAAAGAGTTATAAATTTCTTTGATAAAGTTTAAGGTATTAGTATCTTCTATTGTTGCAGGAATATTATATTTTTCTCCATTTAAAATTTTAGATATAGTAGCCCTTAAAATTTTTCCGGATCTTGTTTTAGGAAGATTTTCAACTATGTAAGCAATTTTAAATGAAATTACAGCTCCCAGTTTTTCTCTAACTAAAATAATAACTTCTTCAATTATTTCTGAATTAGATTTACTAGAATTTGTATTGAGAACTAAGAGGCCTAAGGGAACCTCTCCTTTAAGTGAATCATTTAACCCTACAACTGCACATTCTGCAATTTCTGAATGTGAAGTAAGTATTTCTTCTATTGAACCTGTTGATATTCTATGGCCGGCACAATTTATAATATCATCAGTTCTGGACATTACTGATATATATCCATCTTTATCAATTACTCCAGCATCAGAAGTATTATAGTAACCTTTATATTTTTCTAGATAAGCTTTAAAGAATCTTTTAGGATCATTCCATATGCTTGAACTGCATCCAGGTGGAAGAGGTAATTTTATAACCAAATTACCCATTTTTTCTTTTTCTAAAGAATTTCCTTCTTCATCTAAGATTTCAACTTGATATCCTGGAGCTGCTTTACCAGTAGAACCATATTTAATGTCAAAAATACCAAAATCAGGAAAGTTTCCTGCTATAGACCTACCAGTTTCTGTTTGCCACCTGTGATCAATTGCTGGAACTTTAAGGTGATCAATCGACCATTTTATTGTTTCTGGATCAGCTCTTTCTCCAGCTAAAAATAAATATTTAAAATTATTTAATTTATATTTTTTTATTTCTTTTCCCTGAGGATCTATTTTTTTTATTGCACGAATTGCTGTAGGTGCTGTGAACATAGTAGAAACATTGTGTTCAGAAATTACTCTCCAAAATTGTCCAGCATCTGGAGTTCCTATTGGTTTTCCTTCATATAAAACAGTAGTACAACCAAACAATAATGGAGCATAAACTATATATGAGTGCCCAACTACCCAACCTACATCAGATGCAGCCCAAAAAACATCATCCCCTTTGATATCATAGGTCATTTTCATGCTATTATATAGAGCAACTGCATGACCACCATTTGTTCTAACAATACCTTTAGGTATTCCTGTTGTACCAGATGTGTACAAAATATAAAGAGGATCTTCTGAGTCTAATGAAGCGCATTTATTTTTTTTCCCTTTCTCATTAGACATTACCTCTGCCCAATTCAAGTCACCTTCTTTATTTAATGGTACATGAAGTTCATCTCTCTGATAAATAATTTGATTTCTAGGTTTATGAGAACTTAAGAATATTGCCTCATCTAATATATCTTTATAATTAACTATTTTATTTGGTTCAAGCCCACAGCTTGCTGATAATATTACCTTGGGAGTTGAATCAGTAATTCTATTTGCCAGTTCTTGAGAAGCAAAACCACCAAATACAACTGAATGTATAGCACCTATTCTAGCGCAAGCTAACATTGAAACTATTACTTCAGGTATCATTGGCATATAAAGAATTACTCTCTCCCCTTTAGTAACGCCAAGAGATAAAAGAATATTGGCTAATTTTGATACATCTAAAAGTAATTGATCATAGGTAATAAACTTTTTCTTTTTAGAAATGGGACTGTCATAAATAATAGCATTTTTCCCTCCCAATCCTTTATCTACATGTCTATCTATACAATTAAAGCATGTATTTAGTTTACCATCTTTAAACCAAATATATTTTCCTTCTATATCTTGCGATAAAACCTTCTCATATGGTTTAATCCAGTCTATAAAAGAGGCTTTTTTTTTCCAGTATAGTTCAGGGTTTTTTTTCCAGAAACTATATTCTTTTTGGTAATCCATAAAGTAAATAAACTAGGGGTCTAATAAAGACCCCTAAACAAAATACCTATTCTCTATTACCGAAAAGCATTAATAAATATTGGAAAAGTAATAACAAGTCAAGGTATAGTTTAAGTGCACCCATGACTGCTTTTTTTGAAGACTCTTCAGAATTTTCATTTTCTACATAAATTTCTTTTATAACCTGAGTATCATAGGCCGTAAGCCCAGCAAAGATTATTACTCCAATTATGGACATTGCAAATTGCAATGCTGATGATCCTAAAAATATATTTACTACTGAGGCAATGATAAGACCAATAAGCCCCATCATAAGGAAAGATCCCATTTTTGCTAATGATTTTTTCGTGGTGTATCCCCAAATACTCATTGTTAAAAACATAGATGCTGCTATAAAAAACACTCTTGCGATTGTCGCACCAGTATATACTAAAAATATACTAGCGAGTGATATCCCATAGCAAGCGGCCAGAACCCAAAAGAGATTTTGAGAGGTTCTTGCACTCATTTTATAAATACCAAAGCTCATCCATAAAATAATTCCCAAAGGCGCAAACATAACCAAATAAGCCATAGGTGGCTGCATTAATGAAACAACTACCGGGTTTTGAGCAACAAAAGCGTTAGCAAATAGCCAAGCAACTACTCCTGTAATACCTAATCCCACTGACATATAGCCATATACTTTAAGCATAAACTTTCTTAATCCTTCATCTGTTGATGATAGGGAAGATGCTCTAGCTCTGACGTTATAATCATTAGTAAATCTACCAAATGCCATTTAAAACTCCATTTTTTTTTGTTAATAAAACTTTCTATTAATATATGCTATTTATAGTAATATATTCTAGTTTAGAATGAAAATTTAA
>CAYTJO010000032.1:0-4854 GCA_964438215.1 uncultured Rhodospirillaceae bacterium | reverse complement strand
GAGAGAAATTAAAATGGAAACAAATATAAAATCATACTTTTCTGACCAAAATTGGACACTAGTTAATGAAAGTAGAAAAGCAAAAAAAAGTTTTAAATTTAAAAAATTTACTGAAGCTTTTGCTTGGATGACAGAGGTAGCGTTTGAGGCAGAAAAACTAGATCATCATCCTGATTGGACTAATGTATATAATACGGTTAATGTCTTATTAAGCACTCATGACGAAAACAACCTAACTGAAAAAGATATTCTATTAGCTAAGTTTATGGAAAAAACATTTGAAAAATTTAATTAAAAAATATAATAATCATCAAATATTTGGAATTTCTGGGTTTTTTCCTTTTTTATTTATTATATTTTTATGTTTTATTGATGAGACAAACATCAGCAAGTATATAAAAGTAACAGGGTTCTATTTATTTATAATAATTTGTTTTATTGGAGCTACCTATTGGGGTGTTGCGATTAATTTAAAAAATAAAAATAGAAAACTTACTATCTTTTCTATAACTCCTACTATTTTCGTATGTTTTTTATACTTCCTTAATATAGATTTAATTATACAATTATTATTAGGGATTATGTTTATAAATATAACTTTCTTCTATGAAAATAGGTATCTTAAAGATTATGTTCCGCACTGGTACTTGAAATTAAGAAAAAGTCTGAATTTTTTGGTAACAAGTTCGGTTTTGATTATAATATTAATTACATTCAAGCATAGGGGTTTTTTTTAATTAACTTTATACCTGAAAAAATAATGATGAAAGCTCCAAAGACCATACTTTCTGTGATTTTATCATTGAAAAAGCTTATGCCAATAATACTGCTAAATATTATTCTAGAGAAATCAAAAGGCATAATCTTTATAGCTTCTGATTTTTTTAAACCTTCTATAGTGAAGTATTGAGCTAGCAGTCCAAAAATTGATAATAAAAAAACATTAGAAAAGTCTGCAACTGACACTTTAGAACTTGTTAAGAAATATGGTACAAGCAAAACTAATGTCGAATTTAATGAAAAATAAAATTGAATTTTTACATTATTTTCCAATTTAGAAATGCTTTTTAAAAATATTTTAGTAGAGGCAATTAAAAAAGTAGCTAAAATTGAACAAATATAATAAGGAAGTAAGTTTTCTTGACTATCTTGATATCCCAAGATCAAAATAATTCCTATGAACCCTAGAGAAATATAAAAAAAAGACTCAGCCTTTAATTTTTCTTTTAAAAATAAAAAAGCTAAAGATATAATAAAAAATATTTTAGCGAATGATACTATACTATAATTTGAAAGAGGAAGTTTGCTAATGGCATAAAAGTTTAAAAACATTGCACTAATTCCTAATAAAGTTCTTATCAAATGTTTTGAATATAAGTTAGTTTTAATCCTTATTTTAAATATATATATGTATGGCATTAAAATAAATATGCTCATTACAGACCTTAAAAAAATCATTTCTATCAAATTCATATTAGTGGAACATAATTTGACAGAAGCTGACATTAGTGAAAAAAATAATGAAGCTAAACAAATATAGATAATTCCTTTAAAATCTGAATTAACATTTTTAAAAAAATTTATCACAAAATCAAAGTCTTTTTGCAGCAATTAAAGAAGTACTTTCTTTTTTTCCAGACTTTCTTTCTCTGTAAACTACATATATACTTGACAAGAATATTATTAAACCTCCAACCCATACCCAAAAACTAGTAACTTCTCCAAATAAGAAAAAAGCTAAAACTGCTGTAAAGGGAAGTCTGAGATAATCGAAAACAAGCACATATGTTGCATCCGAAGAAGAAAATGCTTTCGTAATGCATATATGAGCTAAAAATGCTGTCAATCCAGTTGAAACTAAAAGGAAAAAGTCAAAAATATTAGGAGTTTTCCAAAATATTATGCATGGTATCAAAGAAACTATTGTTAAAACCATGGGCATGTAAAATATTACTGCGTTAGGGTGATCAATTAAAGTAATTTTTTTAATGTAAACTGCTGCCATTCCCATTAAAATAGAGGCTATTAAGGTAATAAAGATAAAGAAATTGAAGTGAATTAATCCAGGTCTAATTATTATTAAAGCTCCAATCAAAGAAATAAATATAGCAATTATTCTTCTAAATTTTATTTTTTCTTTAAGCAAAAATATAGCAAAAACTGCTCCAAAAATAGGAGCTGTGAAATTAATAGCAGTTGCTTCAGCTAAGGGTATTTTGGAAATAGAATAAAACCATAAATACATTGCTAATACAGCTAAGATGCATCTAATTGATTGTAATTTTATAGAATTTATTTTTAAACTATGCAAGCCGGAATTAATTACCCATGGAAATATAAAAAGAACAGCAAAAAAAGACCTAAAAAAAATAATTTGAGATAAATGAAAATCTGATGATAAATATTTTACTAGTGTGTTTAGCAATGCAAAATTTATCGATGCTAAAAGCATCCAAATACTAGATTTTATACTTGAAGACATATATTTTTTTATATAATTTATTTATAACATGGATGAAAAAAAATATAAAAAAATTTATAATTCTTCAGAAGATGCTTTAAAAGATATTTTATTTGATGGAATGACAATCATGTCTGGAGGTTTTGGCTTGTGTGGATTGCCAGAGAATCTTATAATTGCTATAAAAAAAAGCGGAGTTTCAAATTTAAGTGTTATTTCTAATAATGCTGGAACAGAGGGTTATGGACTTGGTTTGCTTTTAGAAACAAGACAAATAAAAAAAGCGATTTCTTCTTATGTAGGTGAAAATAAATTATTTGAAAAGCAGTATTTGTCTGGAGAAATTGAATTAGAATTTAATCCTCAAGGCACACTCTCAGAAAGAATTCGAGCTGGAGGAGCAGGTATACCTGCTTTTTTTACTGCTACGGGAGTGGGTACAGTTGTTGCAGAAAATAAAGAAACTAAATTTTTTAATGACAAAGAATATGTTATGGAGACAGGGCTTACTGCTGACTTATCAATAGTTAAGGCTTGGAAAGGAGATAAGGCTGGAAATTTAATGTTCAGAAAGACAGCAAGAAAATTTAATCCTATAATGGCAACAGCAGGAAAAATAACTGTTGCAGAGGTAGAAGAACTTTTAGATGTAGGAGAATTGGATCCAGATCAAATTCATACTCCAGGTATATATGTAAATAGAATTGTAAAAGGAGAAAATTATAGTAAAGCAATTGAGAATCTTACTGTAAGAGAAAAATGAGTTGGGATAGAGAAAAAATGTGCCTTAGAGCATCAAAAGAGCTTAAAGATGGAAATTATGTAAACTTAGGCATAGGCATGCCAACATTAGTAGCAAACTATATACCTAAAGATTTAAATGTTACTTTGCAGAGTGAAAACGGAATGCTAGGAATGGGTCCTTTCCCCTTAAAAGGAGAGGAAGATGCAGACTTAATTAATGCGGGAAAACAAACAATCACTTCTCTTCCTGAAAGCAGTTTTTTTTCTTCTGCTGATTCATTTGCAATGATTAGAGGAGGTCATATTGATGTGTCTATTTTAGGAGCTATGGAAGTATCTGAAGGTGGAGACCTTGCAAATTGGATGATCCCAGGAAAAATGGTTAAAGGTATGGGAGGAGCTATGGATTTAGTTGCAGGAGTAAAAAAAGTAATAGTGCTTATGGATCACAATGCAAAAGATGGTTCCCCTAAAATAGTTGAAACTTGTAGTCTTCCACTAACAGGTAAAGAAGTAGTCGATCTTATTATAACTAATTTAGGAGTATTTGAAGTTAAAAAGGGTATAAAACTTTTAGAGTATGCTGAGAATGTTTCAAAAGAAGAGGTTTTAGATAAAACTGCTACGAAAGTTTTGTTTCCTGACTAACATTTTAATATTATTTTTCCTACATTCTTTCTATTCGCTATTTCTTTTAAAGCCTGAGTAGCATCTTTTAAATCAAATATTTTAGTAATTGATGGATTTAATTTAGCATCTTTAAATAGTTGACCTAAAACTTTGAAGTCTTTTTCTATTTCTTCTGGTTTTCTATAGGCTAATTCTCCCCAATAAAGACCTTCCGCTTTAGCGTTCTTAAGTAAAAGCCTATTAGCAGGAATTTGTGGGATATTTCCAGATGTAAACCCAACTATTATTAGTCTTCCATCCCATTTTAATGATTTTACTAAATCTAAACTTGATTGCCCACCAACCATATCAACTACAACGTCTACTTCTTTTATTCCAAATTTTTTTAATTCTTGTCTAAGTATATTATTATTATAATTCAAGACATGATCAGCACCCTTATTAAGACATTCTAATAACTTTTTGTCATTACCACCACAAGCAATAACAGTAGCATCATAAGCTTTTGCAATTTCAACTGCAGCCATACCAACTCCTCCAGTTGCTCCCAATATTACGCATATTTCGTTTTTTTTAAGTTTTGCTTTATTTACTAGAGCACTAAAAGCAGTTCCATAAATTACAGGGAAGCCTCCAGCTTCCATTATATCCATTCCATCTGGTATAAAATATGTGTTTTCTTGTGGAACAATAACTTCTGTTTTATATCCTCCATATTTCATTATTGACATTACTTTGTCTCCAACTTTAAATTTTTTAACATTTGAACCTACTTCTGAAATAATACCAGAAACTTCAAGACCAGGAGAAAAAGGAGGTCTAGGCCTCTCCTGATATCTTCCTTTTATGATAAGTATATCAGCAAAGTTTACTCCAATAGACTTTACTAGTATCCTTACCGAGTTAGGATTAAGATTAAGGCTAGTTGTCTTTTCATAAATTAAAATATCAGGATCGCCATATTTTTTTACTATAACATTAAACATTTTACTTTAGATAAAAAAAATAATATATGTTAT
>CAYTJO010000031.1:4406-10152 GCA_964438215.1 uncultured Rhodospirillaceae bacterium | reverse complement strand
AGGTTAGCATATCTTTCCATATAGCTTGAGCCCAATCCCAAGCATTTAATGCAATTATATTAGATCTTTTTGGTGAAAGACCAGAAGCATTTTTTACAGAAACAATTTTATTTTTTTCTTTATCAAATTTGTAAACAGCACTTACAGAAATACCCTCTTTTTCACTTACTAGACTATAACAGGTATTAATCATTGAAGGAGAAGGAGGATTTCTACCTATTAAATGATAATAAGATGCATACCCTGCAACTTTACCCATAGAATATGCTACATATCCTGATTTAGGGATACTTCCTACTGATGATGCATCTGTGGAATCTCCAATTACTAGAATATCTTCTGAAAACTTAGAGGTAAAATCATAAGAATTTACAGGTGCCCATTTTCTTCCTTTTTCAATAAGGCCTGCATTTATTAATAAATCTGGTGCTCTTTGACTAGGGATGATATTTGCGATTTTATAATCAAACTCTTCAAAGTCAGTAAAGATTTTTTTTTCTTTAGAATCTACAGAACGTACTTGACTATCTTTATTATAAAATATGATATCACCATACAAATCTTTCCAGGCTTTTTTAAAAAGTGATCCTTTAGAAACTACTTTTTGATTAGCGTCTAGAACTATAACTTTCGCATTTATTTTTCTTTTTCTAATATAAGCTGCTATTAATGAAGCTCTTTCATAGGGTCCAGGAGGACATCTGTAAGGACTTAAAGGAACCGTAATTATAATATTATCTCCATTCTGAATTTGCTTAATTTTTTTTGCTAAAAATTTAGTCTCATCTCCTGCCTTCCACGCAGAAAACAAAGATCCATCATTAATATTAGAAAAACCTTTAATACTTGAAAAATCTAGCTGAATACCTGGAGAAAGTATTAATTTATCATATCTAAGTTTAGTATTACTAGTAGCAATATACTTTTTAGAGAGATTTATAGAAATTACTTCGTCAAAAATTATATCAATATTATTATTCTTTACAAAATTATCATATTTAAAGCTTATATCATCTATTTCTTTGATCTGGCCTATTACCCAATTAGAAATAGGACATGACATAAATTTTTTATTTTTCTCTATGATAGTAATTTTACACTCTTTATTTAGCAATCTTGCTGTTTTTGCTGCACTTAATCCTCCCCATCCGGCACCTACAACTACTATATGAGCTTTATTTGCTATATTATTAGCGAGAACTTTAGATACACATGAAAATGCCAATGACGATCCTAAAATAAAAGACCTTCTATTTATATTTCTAATTTTGTTTATCATAGTAATCAGCTAGAATTTTAATTTGTTCATCAGAATAACCATTTGATATTATTTTCATTATATAGTTATTTCTTGTCCCATTTTTATATTCTTTAAATGCTTCTATAAAATATTTTCTTCCTAAATTATTTATAGATGGTATTGTTTCTCCTGTAGAAACACCATTAGAACCATGACATCCTGCACAGGGAAGAGCTAAGTTGTTAGCATTTAAAGTTGATAGCAAAAACATAAATGCAATAACAATAAATTTAACAAGTGTCATGTTTATTATTATAGTAAGTAAGTCTTATTAAACAAATTATTTTATTGAATATCTTATAATCTGGCTCCGCGGGTAGGATTCGAACCTACGACCGATCGGTTAACAGCCGATTGCTCTACCACTGAGCTACCGCGGATAATTTTTTGAATATACTATTAATTTAATTTCTTCTCAACCAAATTGATTAATTTATTACTTTTTTTGTTATGATAAATTATATTTATAAAATGATAACATTAAATCAATTTTTTAAAAAAAATAAGTGGCAAAGCTTTTGGATTGTTATTTCCTCTCTTTTAATAAATTTATTAGCTTTATCAAGTGCGCTTTACGTAATACAAGTATTCAATAAATATCTAACTTATAAGCTAGATACAACTTTAATAGTTTTGACAATAGGAGTATTAATCGCATTCTTTTTGGAACTACTGTTGCGTATTTTAAGATCATTTTTAGTTAATAAGTTATCTGTAGTTGGTAAGAGAGACAGCGTGCTTAATAATGTTCTAAAAGCTTTTAATTTAAAATTAGGTATTTTAAATGGAAAAAACGAAAAGCTTTTTTTTGATACACTTAAACCAAATAATTTAAACCTTAGTGTAGATGAGGGAGAGAAACTAGTTTCAATAATTGATATATTTTTTGTATTTCTTTTTTTAATTGTAATTTTCTTGCTTTCTGTACGATTAGGAATAATTTCAAGTTTATTTATAATTATATATTTATTTTTTATTAAATTTAAAAAACATATGTTAAAGGATATTACAAAAGAAAGAAACAGACTTGTCTTAAATACCAACAAATCATATTCTCAAATTAGCAATCTTGCTTCTTCAATTAGAATATTTAATGGCAAACATGTACTTTATCCTCTTTTTAAACTAGAGTATGCAAGACAGAGAGTTTCTGAGATTAAGTATAAAAATTACGATGGCTTTTTTAATTCAATATTTTCTCTTTTTCCAATATTAGGGACAATATTTATAATTTTTTTTGGTTCTCAAGAAGTTGTTAATCAAACTCTATCTATAGGAGCATTAGTAGGAGTAAATATATTAAACTCAAGAATGTTTGGTCCTATCAATAGGTTTTCACTTATGTCTTCCTCTTTTAGTGATCATGAAAAAGAAAAAAGTTTTAAAACTAACAAAGTTATAAATGAAAATCTTAATGGAGTGAATCCTAAAATTATCTCCGGCTCAATCGTTTTGAAAAATTTATCTCTAGGTTTTTCTGAAGGAAATGAAACCCTATTTCAGAGGCTGAATTGTACTATTCCTGCAGGAGGTATAGTTGTTATAAACGGTTACAATTCTGCAGGGAAAACATCTTTATGTTAGGCTATAACAGGATTAATTCATCCTTTAAAAGGAAGTATTCTATTTGATAATATTGAGTTAAGTAAATTTGATATATCTTGGCTGAGAAGGCTAATTTGTTATTTGCCTCAAGAAGTTGAGTTATTTAATATTACGATCAAAGATAACATTATATGTAATCTATCTGATGCACAATTAAAGCAAACTAATGACAGAATTCTACTAAAAACAATTAGTTCAGTAGGGTTAACAGACTATATAAATAAATTGCCAGAAGGTATGTATCAAAAGGTAGAGAATAATGGAAAAAATTTACCAGTAGGCATTAAAAAAAGAATTGGTCTTGCTAGAGCAATTATTACTAATGGTAAAATTATAGTATTTGATGAACCTAGTGAGTCTTTAGATAATAAAGGTGTTTTTGATTTATATAAAATTCTTAATAATTATATTAAATTAAAAAAAACCTTGATCATTGCCTCTCATGATTCAAATATTTTAAAAAGTGCTAATATAGTTATTGATTTATCTACAAAGCCTATTCCAAGAATAGGTGTGCGTAAAAAAAGGAAGTAAATGCTTAAAGAAGAAGAAACTTTAGAATTAGAGAAGATTATAAAAAAGGAGAATAGCTCTTTGCTTATAATTTTTTTTATAATTTTTTCAATTTTTATATTATTTATTTCTATGGGCAATTACGTTAAAAATGCAAAACTAGATATCATAGCAGAAACTGAAGGAATAGTTATTCCATCTTCTAAAGTTAAGACAGTACAACATCTTGAAGGAGGTATAGTAAAAAAGATATATCTAAACTCTGGTGATATAGTAAATAAAGGTGATATGCTGCTAGAACTAGAACCTATTAAAACTTTATCTAATTTCACTGAATTAGAAAAAAGACTTATTAATCTATCAATAAATATTTCTAGATTAAGAGGAGAGTCTGAGTTAAAAAGTCCAATTTATGAAGAAAATATAAAAAAAGATTATCCTGTATTAGTTGAAGAGTCGAAAAAGCTATATGATGTGAGGACTAAAAGATATAGAGCTTCTATATATGAACAAAAAAACATTCTGAGAAATGAAACTGATAGTCTTAATCTTTTAGAAGAGCAAATTGACATAAGCAAGTCTTTGTTGGAGGAACAACTTACAAATAGACTGTCTCATTTAAACTTACTAAAAGAAAAAAATCAAATTATTGCAAAAATTGAAAGTGCAGACTCAAAAATTAAAAATATTAAAGAGTCTTATTTTACTGATGTTAGAACTATGCTGGTAGAGGAAATATCAGAATATGAAGAATTAAAAGAAAGAAAAACATCACTTCAAGACAGTCTAAATAGAACAATAGTTAAATCACCAGAAAATGGTATTATAAAACAAAGGTTTGTAGATACTATTGGAGGAGTAATTAAAGCTGGGGAACCTTTATTTGATATTGTGCCTCTTAATGATAAACTTATTGTTCAAGCCAAATTATCAGTTGATCAAATTGGTTATATTAAAAAAAGCCAAAAGGTAAATGTAAAGCTAGCAGGAAAAAATAATGCTTCATATAATACTATCAATGGGAAAGTTATAGGAATAAGTCCTGATGCTATTTATTCTGATAAAGAAAAAAACAATGCATATTATGAGGTTAAAATTGAAACTGAAAAGCATTATTTTGAGAAAGGTTTGGAAAAATATTATATGTATCCGGGCACACAAGTAATGGCAATGATTGAAATAGGCTCGAGGACAATTGCTGATTACATTTTTGAACCTATATTAGTTAATTTTAATAGGGCCTTAAGTGAAAAGTAATGCGGTTTCATAAAGTCTTAATATTATTGATATCTATAAGCTTAGTTGCTGCCAAGATTTATGGTAATGAAAGGTTTATTTGTAAAAGAATAGACACAAATGAAGTTTTAAATTTTTATATTTCTGAAAATAAACTATATTTATCTGGTTTGAGTATAAGTGGAACATATGCATTGTTAACTAACTATAGAAGCGGTATTTTAGCAATTAATATGTCAAATATTGGGAATGATGGAGGAATAGAAGTTATATTTTTAAATTTGGATAAAAAAACTTTTTCAGTTAAATCAACTATTTCTCATAATTCAAAAAAGTCTTTTATAGAAACTAAAGGAAACTGTAAATAAGTTAAAGAAAAATATACAAATGTCGTTAGCTAATATATGATAGTAAATATATCAAATTTGAATCCTAAAAAAACTATAAATTTTTTAAATAAAAAAAAGCAAATCAAAAATCAATATTTAAAAACTGCAGAATATTTGAGCAAAATATTTATTGATACATATAAATTACAGAACTCTAATCTTAATACTTTTAACCATTTAATTGAAATATTTTTATACTATCTAAAATATAAGGTAGAAAAAATAATTCTTAAAAAAAAGTATAATAAAGGCAATCTTATAAATTTAGAATTTAAAGTCTACCCTAGCTTTGTTAAGAGTTCTGATCATAAAAAGACTAACTCCGAAAATATAAGAACAATTTCTATAGATAAATTTTTTCTAGATAACTATAAATACATTATAGTTTAATCTTCTGGAGGTAATATCTCTTGGATACACACATCATCTATTAAATATTCCTTTTTAATATCTATTAGATGATTTTTTTTTTCCTCATTTGTAAGATGTTCTCCTATACCACTTTTGAAGAGCGATACAATAGAGGAGTCCTGTAGGTCATACCAGTAACTTTTTCTAACTAACTTATTTTCTGAGTTTCTTGCAAATGGACTGTTAGGGTCTGTCGCATAATTAGGAATATAAAATTTACTCATAATTTTATACATGCTTCCTAGCATAAAATCTTTATAAGATATAATACCATAATATTTCAACTCCTGCT
>CAYTJO010000031.1:4125-4396 GCA_964438215.1 uncultured Rhodospirillaceae bacterium | reverse complement strand
AATGCCTGAACCCACTAGATTTTAAAATTTCTACAGCGTAAATCAAAGTATCATATATATTTATATATACAACTTTTCTGGTCATAAATGTTTTAAGTTTCGTTTCTAGTATATTTTTTCTTCTCATAGAAATAGTTTTTATTATATCTCTTTCTGTTACTATTCCACATAAATTATTTTTATTGATCACTACTCCTGCTCCAGCATTATATTTTTTAAGCTTCTTTGCTACACATAAAAGATCGTCATCAAGGTTAAATTTCAGTGAGTC
>CAYTJO010000031.1:0-4115 GCA_964438215.1 uncultured Rhodospirillaceae bacterium | reverse complement strand
TAATTTTTAGCAAATCTAATTTGTTAAGATAATCTATTATTTTTTCAGATGGATCAAATAAATTAAAAAGTGGAACTACTTTAAACTTTTTATTTGCATAATCTATATTTTTAATAGATCTAGATTTCCAAGCTTTTTTTGCTTCAATCAAAGATTCATATATTCCTACATACTCTAATGATTTTATGTTAGAAAAATCATCTATACCTATTTTTTTAAGATATCCTCCAAAAACTAAATACAGATGCTGCCGTTTTATCATTTCTCTAAAATCAAAAAAATTCTAGCTTCTATACTATCTCTAGGATTTTTAGAAATATTTTGGTTTTTTAAATTAAAAGAAGTGTGAGGAGTAAAGCTAGGTATATTTTTTTCGCTTATACTATCCCATCCCTTTAATAATAATATTTCATTATTTTTCATATTTGGAACCCAAAGCCATTTTTGATTTTTATTGTATGCTAAGTGATATATTTCACCAACTCTATTAGGAAATCTTTGATCAGTTGCTATCAGATCTTCACTTAAAATAGTATTAGGAAGGGCGAATGCTAATGGCGAAGACAATACAATTTTGCATAAAGGTCTCCATAAGTTTAATTGTATTATTCTTAATTTAGAACTTATAGTTTTTTTAAAATATTTTTCTCCTAAAACATCCTTTGCCCTTTTTCTTCCAGATTTTTTTGTATAATCAACATGTGCTCTATCAGCAGGTTGTCTGAATCCATCTTGATTTTCTGCACCTGTTTTTGTATTACTTCTTCTAGTTAGATCAAAAATAAATGAGTCTAAATAGCTGAATTTCTTTTTCAAAAAACAATTAATTTCATCTTTATATTGATCTAAGTTATTGTGAATGTTTTTACTATTCAACTTAGATTTAAAACTACATATTTCATAGCCAGTTTCTTCAAACCCACTTTTAGTAATTTTTCTAGCATTAAAGATTGGAACAGTTTTTTTTTCTACTCTAAAATAAAGTTTAGGAGCTAAACCTGTTATAGCTGAACTATCATAATATGGTTTAGTTGATTGTTTTTTTATGAAGGTTATTTTTGCTTTAGTGTTTAGCATATTAGATATTACTTTTTTTTCTTAAAATTTAAAACAGCCATTTTATGTTCAGTGCTATTTGAACATTCAATAAGATTTTTTGCTTCTATCTTTAGTGAGGTCTTTAGGTTATTAAGTGAAGATACTTTTATATTTTCTTTTATATGTTTTAAAGCCATAGGTGATAGAGATGCAATTTCTCTGCAAACTTCTTGCACATTTTTTTCAAAGTTTTTTTTATAAAGGAAGTTCAGCAAACCTATACTATAGGCTTCTTCAGCATAAATTCTTTTATTGAGAAACATGATCTCTTTAGCTTTAGATTCTCCCAATAGGTTATTTAAAAAAAGAGAGATGCCATAGTCACCACTTAAACCTATTTTGCTATAGTTAGAAACAAAAAAAGAATTTTTGTTTCCTAGTCTTAAATCACAAGCTAGTGCAATTGAAAAACCAGCTCCTGCAACTGCTCCTGTAATTACTGCAATTGTAGGAATTTTTAAAGAATATAGTGTACCCGTAAGAGTGTTTTGTTTTTTTACTAAATCGATAACTTTTGAACTAAATTTTGTTGCTTTATTTTTATTATTATTCATTCCTTTTACATTGCCACCAGAGCAAAAGCTATCTCCAGCACCTCTGATTACTAATAATTTATATTTGCTATCTTCTTTTATTTTTTTTAGTATCGTTCTTAAATAAGGAGTTAAATTTTCTGATAAGGCGTTTTTATATCTGGGGTTGTTTAAAGTAAGAGTTATAATACCTTTATTAAAACTAGCTTTAAGATGATCAGTTCCTGTGTTAATAATTTTATTCATGTATAATGGTAATATAGTCTAAATATGGTAAGCAAAGAAAGTAAAAAAGAAATTAAATTTTTAATTAATATGTTTTCTAAATCTCCACAGACTACTTTGGGGATAGAAAAAATATTAAAGGTAGACACTCTGATAGGAGAAGCAAAAGTTATGTATAAAGCCAGAAAAAATATGAGCCATTCTGGTAACATTGTTCAAGGAGGATTTATAACGGGATGGCTTGACGCTGTCATGGCTTTAGCGTGTATGAGCAAAGTTGGAATAAATACCTTAGTTTTATCTTTAGAAATTAAAACAACTTTTATAAAAAAAGTTTTACCAAAATCTGTTTTGGTAACAGGAAGTGTTATAAGTGCTGGGAAATCTATTGCTTTTTTAGAGGGCAATATACAAGATAATCAAAATAATATTTTGGCAAAAGGCAATCAGACTGTTAAATTAATATCGAATTTTTATAATAAAACTTTATGAGCAACTCTTTAACAATTATAATTTTAGCTGCAGGAAAAGGTACTAGAATGAAATCTGCAACTCCTAAAATACTCCATAAAATTGCTAATAGAGAAATGATACTTCACATAATTGATACTTGTAGCAAGCTAAACCCTAAGAACATATATATTGTCTTAGGCAAAAATAGTAATGACATTAAAATTTTATTACCAAAAAATATTAAAATAATCACTCAAGAAAAACAGTTAGGTACAGCACATGCTTTATTATGTAGCAAGGATAAGATAGAAAAAATTAAAGGCAAACTTTTAGTTTTGTATGGCGATGTTCCTCTATTGGAAATAAAAACTTTAAAGAAATTAACAAACAGAAATGATAATAATAATTCCTTGCTTGGCTTTGAAAGTATAACACCTAAAGGTTATGGTAGGATTAAAATTAATAATAAAAAAGTATCAGAAGTAATTGAAGAAAAAAATTTAAAGGTTGAAGATAAAAATATCAATATTTGTTATTCAGGAATTTTTAGCGGAAATATTCAAAGTATTTATAAGCTTTTAAGTAGTATTGAAAAAAATAAAAGCCAGAAAGAATTTTTATTAACAGATATATTTGGTTCTGCAAGAAAAAAAAATATGCCTGTTTCGTTAGTATTTGCAATGGAAAATGAAGTGATGGGAGTGAACAACCTTTATCAATTATCAATTGCAGAGGAATACTTTCAATTTAAATTAAGGAAGAAGTTTTTAATTAAAGGAGTTGCTATGCAAGATCCTAAAACAGTATTCTTTTCTTATGATACAAAAATAAGCTCAAAAGTTAAAATTGGACCAAATAATTATTTTGGTTCCAAAGTAATAATCAAAAGTAATGTATTTATAGGAGCTAATAATAATATAGAATATACAATTATTAATGAAGGTGCTATCGTGGGTCCTTTTAGCAGATTGAGAAATAATACTACCATAGGGAAGGAAGCGAAAATAGGAAACTTTGTAGAAATTAAAAATTCTAATATTGGTAGTAAAACTAAAATTAACCATCTAACATATATTGGTGATGCTATAATAGGCTCTAACTCTAATATTGGTGCTGGAAATATAAACTGTAACTATGATGGCAAAAATAAACATAAGACAGTTATAGGTAGTAACGTTTTTATTGGTTCTAATTGCGCACTTATAGCTCCTATTAAAATAGAAAATCAAGCTTTTGTTGCTGCTGGTAGTACTATTTCTGATAGTTTAGAAGTAAAGGATTTTTCTATAGCTAGAGCGAAACAAAAAATAATAAAGCAAGGAAGTAAAAGATTTTTAAAATAGATATAGTGAATAATAATGTGTGGAATTTTAGGTATAGTCAGTAAACAAGATATTATATCTCCTATAATACAGGAATTAAAAGAACTTGCTTACAGAGGATATGATTCTTCAGGATTAGCTACTATTAATGGTCGAACTATTATTAAAAGAAGAGCGTCTGGAAAAATAGAAAATTTAGAAGAAGTATTATTATCTTATCCTATAAAAGGTAATATTGGTATTGCTCATACAAGGTGGGCAACTCATGGTATTCCTAATGAGACAAATGCTCATCCCCATGCTACCGAAAAAGTAGCAATAGTACACAATGGGATTATTGAAAATTATAAAGATATTATTTCATCTTTGAAAAAGAAACATTTATTAACTAGTGAGACAGACAGTGAAGTAATTGCTCATCTTTTAACTAGTTATTTAGAAGATGGACTGAGTATAAATAAAGCAATAATGAAACTTATTGAAA
>CAYTJO010000030.1:9104-10177 GCA_964438215.1 uncultured Rhodospirillaceae bacterium | reverse complement strand
CAAATTCATAATAAATAAAAAAACTTTATAAAAATTGAAATATAATTAAAATAAATATTCATGCAAGTCTTATTTTTAATTAGTTTATTATATTTTTTTTAAAATTATGAAAAAAGCTTTTATTTTTCCAGGACAGGGTTCCCAAAAAGTAGGAATGGGAAAGGAACTCTATGATAATTTTGGGAGTGCCAAAGATGTTTTTGAGGAAATAAATGACAGTTTATCCAAAAACTTATCTGATACTATTTTTAATGGATCACAAGAAAAATTAACTTTAACAGAGAATGCGCAACCATCCATCATGGGTGTTTCTATGGCGGTAATGCGAGTTCTAGAGAATGACTTTCAAATAAACCCTAAGGAAAATATTGATTTTTTTGCTGGGCATTCTTTAGGAGAATATACAGCTTTAGCTGCATCAAAAAGTATAAGTCTAGCAGATGTTGCTAAAATATTATTTTTTCGAGGGCAAAATATGCAAAAGTCGGAAGTTAAAAATAAAACTGCAATGGCGGCCTTTATGGGGGCAGATTTAAAAAAAATAAAGGAAATTATAAATAAAAGTCTTAGTGGAAATGAAGTATGTGATATCGCTAACCATAATACAGAAAGTCAAATAGTTTTATCAGGAGATGCAGTTGCAATAGATAAAGCTATAAGAATTGCAAGTGCAATAAAGATTAGAGCTGTAAAATTACAAGTCAGTGCACCTTTTCATAGTAATTATATGAAGGATACTGCTTATTCTTTACAGGAAGAATTTCAAAAATATACCTTTAAAATGCCAGAAATTCAGATTGTGAACAATGTTAGGGCACGACCTTTTTCTGATGAAAAAGATATTATTAATAGTCTTGTGAAACAGACTTATTCTACTGTTAAGTGGTATGAAAGTATAAAATATATGCAAAGTATGAATGTAAACTCATTTTACGAAATTGGCTTTGGAGCTACTTTGTGTGGTATTATTAAAAGAATAGATAGGAACTGCCTCACTAAAAATATTTGTGATGCAGTTCAAATAGAAAGTTTAGTAAAGGAAATTTTATGAATATAAATCTAAGTGGAAAAAA
>CAYTJO010000030.1:7603-9094 GCA_964438215.1 uncultured Rhodospirillaceae bacterium | reverse complement strand
GAATAGGAGCAGAAATAGTAAAAAATCTTCATTTTCTTGGTGCTAATATTTTAATATCTGGCTCTAATAAGCAAAAACTTGAAAAATATGCTGATCAATTTAACCCTGCATTAAAGTTCATCACTGCCGACCTTAAGATAATTTCAGATATAGAAAATTTAGCAAACACTACTCTAGAAAAATTTAATAATAAAATTGACATACTTATTAATAATGCTGGAATTACAAGAGATAACTTAACATTAAGAATGAAAGAATCTGAATGGAGTGAAGTTATTAATCTAAATTTAAGCAGTACTTTTTTTCTCACAAAGAAAATACTAAAATTTATGTTAAAAAATCGTTATGGAAGAATCATTAATATATCCTCTGTAGTAGGTTCTAGTGGCAATATAGGTCAGTCTAATTATGCAGCTTCTAAAGCTGGAGTTGAGGGCATGAGTAAATCCATAGCTTTAGAGGTAGCTAGCAGGAATATTACTGTTAATTGCGTTGCTCCCGGGTTTATAGACACAGATATGACAAAGGATTTATTAACTAAGAATGGTGACATTATTAAAAAAAATATTCCAATGGGAAGAGTAGGTTTAACAAATGAAGTTGCAAATTTAGTTTCTTTTTTAGCCAGTGATCAAGCAGGGTATATCACAGGCCAAACTATACATATTAATGGTGGTTTATATGTTTGAAGTAAAATTTTTTCTTTTTTTACATAAAGTATTTGAAATATTTTTAAAATAGTATACTAATTTTAATTAACATTAAAGAAAGGTATGACGATGAGTGATATTTCAGAACGAGTAAAAAAAATAGTTGTTGAGCACTTGGGAGTTGATGAAGATAAAGTAACTGAAGGTGCCTCTTTTATAGATGATTTAGGTGCAGATAGTTTAGATACTGTAGAATTAGTGATGGCTTTTGAGGAAGAATTTAAGTGTGAAATACCTGATGATATTGCTGAAAAGATAGTAACGGTAAAAGATGCAGTTAACTTTATAGAAGAAAAGCTTTAGAGGTTTTTATGAACCGAGTAGTAGTGACAGGGATAGGGATGGTCACTCCCCTCGCGTACAAGGCAAATGATACTTGGAAAAGACTTGTAGAAGGACATTCAGGTATCAATAAGATTACTTCCTTTAATACAGATGATTTGAATGTAAAAATAGCTGGTCAGATTCCCACAGTTGACGAAGAGTTTGGTTTTGATCCTGACAAGCATTTGGAGAAGAAGGATCAAAGGAAAGTTGATGACTTCATTATTTATGCTATGGCAGCAGCAGATCAGGCAATTGAAGACTCAGGATGGCAAGCAAAGCAAGAAGAAGATTACTTAAAGGCAGGGGTTCTGGTAGGTTCTGGTATTGGAGGGCTCCAATCAATCGCTAAAGCGAATGAAACCTTAAACGAGAAAGGACCAAAGAGAATGAGCCCTTTTTTTATACCCTCCTGTTTAATTAATTTAGCTTCAGGACAAATTTCTATTAAACATGG
>CAYTJO010000030.1:5834-7593 GCA_964438215.1 uncultured Rhodospirillaceae bacterium | reverse complement strand
AGGTGTTATATTCTTAGAATCATTAGAAAAAGCAAAAATAAGAGGAGCTAAAATTTATGCAGAGATTAAGGGTTATGGCCTGTCTGGTGATGCATATCATATTACGGCACCTGCTGCAGATGGGGATGGAGGTTATAGAGCTATGAAAAATGCTATTTCTAATGGTTATGTCAATATGGAAAATATTAATTATATTAATGCTCACGGAACCTCTACTCCTTTAGGTGATGAAATAGAGTTAGGAGCAGTTGCTAGACTTTTTCAAAATAGTTTGAATTCAGTTTCTATGAGTTCTACAAAATCATCTATTGGACATCTATTAGGGGCTGCTGGAGCAGTAGAGGCAATATTTTCAATTTTAGCAGTTTATAATAGCATTATTCCACCTACTTTAAATTTAAAAAATCCTTGTATAGATCCATTGCCTCTTGATCTAGTCCCTTTGGAAGCTAGGAGAAAAAATATTGACTTAGCTTTGTCTAATTCATTTGGATTTGGAGGCACAAATGCCTCTTTGATAGTAGGAAAATTGTGAAAAAATTTTTTTTTTTCTATAATTTGTATTTCTATAACTATAATTTATTATTTTCTTTACTTTAGCCCTTTAAAAGAGAACAAAGTAATATTTATTGAAAAGGGAAAAAACTTAAAAGATATAAGTATTCTTTTAGAAAATAATAATATAATTTCTATTCGACAATTTTTTTATCTTTATTTTAGGTTATCTGGTAAAGATAAAAGTATGCGTGCTGGAGAATATATATTTGAAAAAAATATTTCTTTTTATGGTGTTATAAAAAATTTTAGAAAAAATAATTTATTATACCGTAAAATAACTATCCCAGAGTGTTATACAGTTTTTGAAATAATTCAGCTTTTAGAAAACAATCCATTTATTTCAGGAGAAGTTTTAAATATTCCTTTAGAAGGATCAATATACCCTGAAACATATTACTTTCTGAGAAATGAAAGTGTAAATGATATAATTAAAAGAATGCAGCTCAAGATGAATGAGAAACTAGATGAGGTCTGGAAAAATAATTATAAATATTTTATTTCAAAAAATGATTTATTAATCATGGCTTCTTTAGTAGAAGCAGAGGCAAAAAAGAAAAATGAGAAGTATCTTGTATCAAGTGTTTTTCATAATAGGTTAAAAAAAAATATGAAATTACAATCAGATCCAACAATTTTATATAAAAAAAACTTATTAAAAAAAAATAAAAATTTAAAAATATATAAAAAAGATTTACAAAATGATAATCCTTGGAATACTTATACTAGAAAAGGGTTGCCGCTTACACCTATATGCAATCCAGGAATAGATGCTATTAAAGCTGCGGCTAATCCTTACATTACTAATTTTTTATATTTCGTAAGTGATGGAAAGGGAGGGCATAGGTTTAGTAGTAGCTTAGAAGAACATTATAGAAATATAAAACTATGGAAAAATAAATAATGAATAATTATAAAGTTAAAAGGCTTGGCATAATGCTGGTAATATCCTCTCCTTCTGGAGCCGGTAAAACTACCTTAGCAAGAAAACTTTTAGAACAAGATAATGAGATAAAACTATCTGTATCCGTAACTACGAGAAAACCCAGAAATATCGAAGAAAATAAGAGGGACTATATTTTTATAGATGAAAATAAGTTTAAAAGCTTGGTAAAAAATAATGAATTTCTAGAATTTGCCAAAGTATTTGGAAACAATTATGGAACTCTTAGAGCACCTGTAGAAAAAAGAATTAAAAATGGTA
>CAYTJO010000030.1:0-5824 GCA_964438215.1 uncultured Rhodospirillaceae bacterium | reverse complement strand
ACGTTCTCTTTGATATTGATTGGCAAGGTACTCAAGCATTAAGAGAGATGGAGCCAAAACATTTGGTATCTGTTTTTATTCTTCCTCCTAGTACTATTGAATTAGGAAAAAGATTAAGAAGCAGAGGACAAGATTCTCCTGAAGAAGTTAAAAAAAGAATGGCCGAAGCTAATTCTGAAATAACACACTGGGCTGAATACGATTATATTATTATAAACAATAATATAGAAAAAACTTTAGAAAAATTAAAAGCTATTTTGATATCTGAAAGATTAAAGAGAGTTAGGCAAGTTGGTTTAATAGATTTTGTAAGAAAAGTATTAAATTAACTTTTTTCTGATCGCAGAAATTGCTATATCAGTATATTGTTCAACACTTATATTTTCTGCTCTATACTTAGGGTTGATTTCCAAAGTTTTTAATACTTCATTAATGCCATCAATACATGATTAATTAATTTTTATATTTTTTCTTTTATTTTCAAAATTTATATTTGTTATTTTTTTAATTTCATTAATTAATTCTTTTTTTATTTTTTTTTTTGGGCTAAAACTTAATAAACAGCTATCAACAGCTGGTTTAGGAAAAAAAACATTAGATTTTAAAATAAATATTTTTTTTATATTACAAGAATATTGCACAATAACTGATAGTCTAGAGTAGTCTTTACTATCAGGTTTAGCTAGCAATCTATCAGCTACTTCCTTTTGAAACATAAATATAGCTTCGAATATATTTTTCTCAAAAGGTAAAATTTTCATTAAAATTTGAGTTGATATATAGTAAGGTAAATTAGATATAAACTTAACTTTATTTTTTTTAAAAACCTCTAATTTATATAGGTCTAATTTAAGAAAATCTTCAAATATTATTTTAGTATCAGTTTTTGAAAATTGATTTGTAAGATCCACAAGTATTTTTTTGAAAGCTATGTCTTTTTCTATAAGTAAGATTTCTTTGGGATTCCTTTCGAGTAATATATTTGTTAGACCACCTGGCCCTGGTCCTATTTCAATGATTAGAAAGTTCAGAATAGGTTCGATATTATTCGCAATTTTATTTAATATATTCTTATCAAATATGAAGTTTTGACCCATCCTTTTTTTCGGTTTAATCTCATATTTTTCTAAAATATCCCTTATTTTTTTATTAAATATTTTCAAAAAAATAAATTATTTAATTCTATAAGTGCTTTTCTTTTTATTCTATTTAATAAAGACTGTGCTGCACTATCTATTTTATTCTTTCTTAAACTAATTTTGATAGATTCTTTGTACTCTGCGTACGTATTATTTATTGCAGGAGAACATAGCATTAAACCGTGTACTCCATCATCAGTAACTACGGCATCACTTAACTTTCCTACAGGTAAATCTTTTATGGCAACTAAAAATTGCTTTTCTATATTTTTAGCATCAATTTTTCCTAACTCTCCACCGTATCCTTCTGGTATTTCTTCAATAAGTATTTTCAAGTCGTTACATCCAGTAATTATATCCTTAAGGCTTGATAAAAATTCTCTGTAGTAATCTTCACTATTTTTATTGTTTGGACTATTAATTTTAAATAAAATTTGACTTAAATCATAAGCAGTTTCATTTTCTTTTATTTTTTTTGTTTTTCTTTTGTCATTTAATAAAATTATATGATATCCTGCTGAACTTTTTATTGGCAAACTAATCTCTCCTATGTTTAATCCCGATATTCCTTTTTTGATATCTTCATCTAGTAAACTTTCTCTTGCCCAATTATTATTAAGGTTTCCTAGAAATACAACTCCATCAGAGAACTGTTCTGCTAGCAGCAAAAAATTCTGACTATTTGCTTTTGTATAAATTGAATTAATTCTCTGTTCTGCTTCTATATTATCTAAAGAGATAAAAATTTCTGAAATATTATATTCTATTTCTCCTGATTTTTGTATGAACAAATCATATGCTTCTGAAATTTTTTTTTCAGATACAGTCACATTTTTTATTACTATACTATATAGAATTTTCTCCCATAATAATTGACTTCTTATCTGATTTATAATTGTTATTTCTGGTATTTCTTTAGTTTTATAGTTTTCTAATAATGTATTTTTATCAATTTTTAATCTTTCTTCTAGTCTGTTTATTTGCTCTACCACTTCTTTATTGGTAACAAATACTCCCAAACGATTAGCTTCTTGAATCTTTAGAGATTCATCAATGAGACTGTCTAACACTCTGGGTTTTAATTTTTTTCTTATTTCTGGATCATCAGGTAAATTAGATAAATTTAGTGCCATCTTTAATCTATTTTCAAGGTCTATATTTGTAATTATTTCATTATTAACTTTAGCAACTATTTTTACTTCATAGGTTTTGCCACTAAAGCAATAATTTAACAATAAAATAAAAACTATTAAGCGTAAATTCATCATTGATTTAAAATAAATTAATGTTGAAATTATAATTAGTTATAGAAGGAATATCAATATCATAGGATTTATCTCTAGTAATATTAAAACTAATTATAGCACAATCATTTTCAAAGTTTATACCAAAAGTAGACTTGAAGGGGGTTGAAAACCTAGCTCCAGCAAGATCCCTGTTTTGAGTAAAAGATAATTTCCAGTTTTTAAAAACCTTTCTTTCCAATCCATATGATATTTGCTCTGTATCAGAGTTATTCCTGCTTGCAAAGTTTTTTATTTGTATATAATTAATATTCACTTTATTATCTTCTACTTCAAAATTGGTTCTTACCCTATTTCTATTTAGGTCAAAACTGTCAGAAACCCTAAAGTCATAATATAGTTCGCTAATGTCCGACAAATACATTGTGTAATTTCCTACAATATCAGAATGATTTTCTCCAAATCCGCTAACTATATCAAATTGCTCTTGTTTTTTTTCTCTATAAGATCTTCCTAATAAAAAAGTATTTGATGAACCTCCTACGTCATTAAACTTAAGACTTATTCCATAGTTAATTCTAAACCCATGCTCTTTTCTATCATCACCTGCATATTTATTTTTTTCAAACAAATTTGATGATAGAAGCTCAACTTCTAAACTATCTTCATTTTTTATTTTTCCTTTATTATTATCATCTACCGAGTAAATAATTTGGGTTAACGGCTCTAATAAAATACTATTTTGATTTTTATAATTTATCATTGGATAAGAAGCAGTTAAACCAAAAGACGGAAAGAATCTCAATACACTTTTGTAATTATCAGTACCAAATTTACTGTTATAAAAATCTAAATCTAGATCAATTGCATTTTTTAATAATATATTATTTGCTAAATAACTTTTTTCAGTATTGTTAAATATATATAGGGCGTTCGTATTATTTTGATTTTTTTTAGTAATTGATTTAAATTTTACGGTAGAAACCCAATTTCTACTTCTATTGGAGTTCCATAAATTATTCCAATTATAAACTAAAACAGGCCTGATAAAGGGAAGGTTGTCTTCTAAGTAATCATCAGACAAACTCTGAAACTTAAAAGCTTGTGCTGATAGTTCAGAATAAGTATTTTCTTTCTCAAGAAATAAATTTTGAGTAAGCAATGTTTCTCCATCAGAAAGTTCATATCTTGATAAATAAGACTTATCACTAGCTCTTTTAATATTTGCTCCTACTGTGAAGTTATTACCAATATTATTGGCAAAGTTAATATCTACGTGTCCTCTATTTTCTTTTTTTGTTATTTCATTAGCTCTCACTTTTGTTCCTCTGGTTGCTGAAGTTTTGAGGTGAAGTTGTCCAGTGGAAAAATTTTTTCTATAACTATTTTTTTATAATAGACCTTCCTTTTCAGTTTACTTTGTTCCAATAGTCAAATCTGAATTAGCAGAAAGATTAAGGAAAACTGGTTGTTCATACGAAATACCGAAAACGCTAGAACTAGAAAATGATGGAGAAAGTAATCCTGTTTTTCGATTTACACTAGGGTCTGGGTGATAAAAGAAAGGAAAGTAGAATATGGGAAGATTCAGGACTTCTAAAAATACATCCTCATATAAAATCACCTTGCTTTTTTCTAAATGAGTAGCTTTTTTAGCATTTATTTTCCAAAAGGTTCCTTTATTATTTTTACAATTTTTACATCTAGAATAAGAAATATTTTTATAAACAGTTTTGTATTGATTGCTTTCTTTTATAGCTGAACTAGCGACTAATCTAGACTCATCAGACATTAATACACCTAAGCGCTTTATAATACCTGCTTTAAGGTTTTTATTTAAAATTGCTTTATCTGCAAAAACGATGGATCCATTTTCATAAAGAATTTTTACATTTCCTTCTAATATTATTTCTTTTTTTTTAGTATTATATTGCAGTGAATCAGAATGTATTTTAATTTGGTTATATTGAATCTCTACAGATCCTTGAGCTAGAATTATATTCTCACTGTCATTTTTGATAATTTTATTTGCTGATAAATAAAAATCTTGTTTAGCATTGCAATATTGAATCATCAAAAGGATAATTAAAAAAATTTTTTTAATATAAATACTTTTAAAAATCATTATTTTTCATCTGCATGAATTATAAAAAGAAGTGCAAAGAAAATTGGCAGTAATGATGGTAAAAAAGCAGATAATATTAAACCCATTTTTCCTGATATGGCTAGGGCACTAATTAGTTTTGTAAAATAAAAAATAGTGAAACCTATTATTATCATATAAAATAAACTAAGATTTAAGGCTTTTTTTGTAATCGAATTCATATTAAAACTAATTCCTAAAATAGCCATTCCTGACAATAATAGTGGAAAAAAAATTAATTTGTATAAGTGTAACCTATGTTTATTTGCAGAAAAACCTGCTTTTTCAAACATTTTTATAAAAGAATATAGACTCCATAATGATACTGTTTCTGGGTTGGAGAATCCTTCTCTAATTTGAGAGCTAGTTACAGTAGTATCTATTTGAAAATAATCTTTATTTGTAACTTCCCCAAAATTACTCGTGAAGCTAGTATTATGTAATAACCAATAATCATTATTAAGTTGTGCTGAAGAAGCTTGAATTTTCTCTTTAATTTTGTTTTCTTTGTTGAAACGAAATATAACTACATCTTCCAGAGTCATAGATTTAGTATCAAGTTTTTTTGCATAAATAATCTCACTTCCTTCTTCATGTCCCTGCTTTAACCAAAATCCTGTATTAGATACTAATAATGAATTTATAGGTTTTCCAAGTTTCTCTAATTCTATTTTTTGGATTTTTTTTTGTGTTGCGGAAATCAAAGGACTAAATATAAATACAAAAAATATTCCTACTATAAAAGAAGACAAAAAAATTGGCACGCTAATTTTTAATAATGATAGACCACTAGTTCTCATAACCAATAATTCCCTGTTTCTATTTACTCTTATGGTCCATAGCATTCCTCCAAATAAAAAAGCGAAGGGTAATATTTCCATCAACATTTTAGGAAGATTTAGAGTTCCCAACTGAATTAGAAGCTTTACATTATAATCAGAATAATTTGATAATTTTTTTGCATATTCTACTATATCTCCAATAAATACTACTGAGGAGATAGACAATGATGTTATTAAGCAAGAAAATAAAAAACTTAGAAAAATAAATTTGAAGAATTCAGTATTTATATGCATTTTATAAAAGATTTAAAGATTTTAATAATTTTCTTTCATACGCTATCAAAATAATAGGTAATGTTATCATTAGTGCTAATATTAAGTAAAATATTACAGTATTAGTAAAAGAGAAATGAATTGTGTTTATTGCAACAATAAATATAGCCTGAATTGCAACAATAGCTGCAGATACTAAACTTATTCTTTTTGTAGTATTTGAATGTTTGCTTGATCCTATTA
>CAYTJO010000029.1:6695-10275 GCA_964438215.1 uncultured Rhodospirillaceae bacterium | reverse complement strand
TATTTAATTAAATTAAATGATTAATAACTCTATAAACAAACCAAGCCTTCCTAGAGATGCCTCTAGTGTGATTATAATTAAGAAGAAGAATAATAAATTACGCGTGTTAATGGGTAGAAGACCTGCAAAGTCTAAATTTATGCCAGGTATTTATGTTTTTCCTGGTGGCGCAATTGATAAAACTGACTATCAAATTAATAAATTATTTAATCTATCTACAAAACTTGAAAAAGGTCTTTTAAAATCTAGGTCTAACAAACATACAATAGCTATCATGCTTGCAGCAATTAGAGAAACAGCAGAGGAATGTGGTTTATTTTTAGCAGAAAAAAAAATAATTAAATATGAAAATTTAAATTTTAATAATACTTGGAATATATTTTTAGAAAAATCATTTGTACCTTCTATACAAAGGTTAAATTATTTTGGTAGAGCTATAACTCCCTCTTTTTTAAAAACTAGATTTCATGCTAGATTTTTCATTGCTAATTTTGATGATTTTATTGGAAGAATCAAAACTAATGGAGAATTAGAAAATATAGGTTGGGTAGAAATAAAAAAAGCTAAGTTATTGCCTATTGCCGATGTAACAGAATTTTTAATTAATAGATTAATTGAATTAGATAACGATAAAATAATATTCAAAAAAAATAGGTTGTACCCGATGTTTACTAGAAGAAATAATAAGAGATGGGTAAAATGGGATCAATAAATTTTAATGGAGAAAAAGATGCAAACCATTTTTAGAGAGGTTTTACATAAGGGATTGAAACAAGAAATAACAATAAAAAAAGTTCTTGTTGATAAGAAATCCAAATACCAAAAGATACAAATTTTTGACACACCAATTTATGGAAGAGTATTAGCTTTAGATGGCATAATACAAATTACTGAAAAAGATGAAGCAGCCTATTCTGAAATGTTAGTGCATCCAGCTATACAAGTTTTAAAAAACCCTAAAGAAGTCTTGATTATAGGTGGAGGTGATGGAGCAGTTGCAGAAGAGGTTTTAAAATATAACTTTATAAATAAAATAGACTTAGTTGATATTGATGAAGAAGTAATAAAACTAAGTAAAAAATTTTTTAAGAAGATAAATAAAAACTCCTTAATAGATAAAAGAGTAAAGTTATATTATGAAGATGCTTTTGATTTTATAGTCAATACTAATAAAAAGTATGACTTAATTATTGCTGATAGGCCAGATCCTGTAGGAGCAGGAAAAAGTTTATTTAAGTATAAATTTTATAAAAATGTAAACAACATTTTGAGTTCTAATGGTATTGCAATATTTCAGAGTGGTGTAACTTTTCTTCAGAAATCTGAGACTAAAGAAGTTATGAGACATGTAAAGAGAATTTTCAAAAAAAATGGAGTTTTGTTAACAGTTGTACCATCTTACATAGGCGGATTTATGGCTTTAGTTTGGTGCTCAAATAAAACTGACATGGGAAATAGAAAAATAATAAAAAGACCTATAAAAGTACAAACTTCATATTATAATGATGAAATAAGGAAAGGAGCATTGTGCTCTCCTAATTTTATTAAATTTATTCTATGAAATACTCAGATATCTTTTTCATTCCATTAAAATTTGAGCTGTATACTGTTGTATAAGCTCCGGTAGCTAATATTCTTAATTTATCGCCACATTTTAGTTTGCTGGGCAAAATACAGTCTTTATTATTATATATTACATCATGACTGTCACAGGAAGGACCGGCTAATATATAGTTTTCTTTTTTAAAGTTTTTATAACCTTTTGCTTTAATTTCATAATGTATAGCTTCATCTTCTGTTTCAGCTAATCCATTATACCTTCCTACATCTATATATATCCATCTTTTATCATTTTTTTTACATCTATCTGAAACTAAAATTACTTCTGTTTCAATAATACCTGCATTAGCAACTAAAAATCTCCCTGGTTCCATAATTATTTTTCTAGGTTTTAAGTTTCCAAAACTTTCATTAATTGATTTTAAAATATAAGCTGAATAAATTTTATTATTTAGTAGCTTTTTCGTATAGGTTACAGGAATTCCTCCACCTAAATTAAGAAAGTTTAAGATAATATTTTTTTGTGCTAGTTTTTTAAAAACTTTTGAAGCTATCTCGATTGACTTATACCATGTCTTTTCTGATAATTGCTGAGACCCCACATGAAAAGAGACACCAATAGGTTCTAACCCTATTTTTTTTGCATTTAATATTAACTTTTCCGCAACTTTGTAATTACATCCAAATTTTTTTGATAACGGCCATTCTGAACCACCATTAGGAACCATTAATCTACAAAATACACTAGCTCCAGGAGCCTTTCTTGATATCTTTTCTAGCTCTTCGTAAGAGTCAAAAGCATAGAGTCTAACACCTGATTGAAAAGCTGTTTCTATATCTATCTCTTTTTTAATTGTACTTCCATAGGAAATCTTTTGCACTGGAACATTTGAATTCAGACATATATTTATTTCATCTAAACTAGCGCAGTCAAATGAGCTTCCTACACTATTTAAAAGATCTATTATTTTTTTATTAGGATTAGCTTTTACTGCATAGAAAACTTCAATATCTTTATATAAGCTTTTAAATCTAAAATAGTTTTTTTTAACCTTAGACAAATCAAATACTGCTGATGGAGAATCTGGTTTATTTCTATCTAACCATTGTATACAATTATTTGACAACTTTTGTTACTCCTCTTTTAATTTTTTTTAATATTTCTTTCTTTGGTTTAAAAGTTTTTATAAGGTATTCTGCAGCTAATTGAGGATTTGTATCTCCGCACATAAAAATATCAAATGCTACGTAACCTCTTTCTGGCCAGGTATGCACACTCATATGAGATTCTGCCAAAACTGCAACTCCAGAAATACCCTGTTCTTTCCCAAATCTATGCAAATGAAGATGCAACAAAGTTGCTCCTGAAACTTGTATTGATTGACGTATTATTTTTTTTAGAGTTTTTATAGAATTATTAAATTCTACATGCCAAAGATCTAATAAAATATGATACCCTGCAAATTCTTGCTTATTTTTAACTATAAAATGATCTTTTGATATATTTTTGCTGGGTATAATATTTTTTTGATAAATAGCTTTCTCTTTTATAAGGTGCTCCATAAGACATTCTCCTAATCATGGTAGGGCTGGAGAGACTCGAACTCTCAAGGATTTAACTCCGGGGGATTTTGAGTCCCCTGCGTCTACCAATTCCGCCACAGCCCCTTTTATTAAAAAAATATTAAAATAAACTTTTTTTAAAAATATACAATAATTTTTTTATTCTTGCAGAATATCAATTAGTCTTTTTAACCCCTCTCTTAAAGCAGGTTTTATGAGTTTTAAATGATTTATTGTTTGAGGTATCTCATATTCAAAAATCTCACTTATCATATCACCATTTTTAATAGCTCTTTTAATACTGTCTTGTAAAAACTTTAACCAATTTGAAGTATCATAAATAAAAAGACCACTCATAGCAGTTAAAAGATTAGAACCATTAATCACTGATAGTCCATCTCTGGCTTCTAAACCAGGAATTTTAATTTTCGCAGCATTCATTGCATCTCTTCCTTCT
>CAYTJO010000029.1:0-6685 GCA_964438215.1 uncultured Rhodospirillaceae bacterium | reverse complement strand
CCTTTAGAAAAGTAGTTAATTTTTTTTCTCCATTACACAATATTAGCATCAGAATATGCAGCCGCTCTTCCCCTAAAGATTAAATCACCAACAAAATAAGTTTTAGTTTTGTAATCATAAACTATTAAATCACCTTTTGTATGGGCAATTCCAAAGTTTTTTACTAAAACTTTTCTATCACCTAAATCTATTATTTGTTCATGGATTAAAAAGAAAACATCCTCCTCAACAATATTTTTAAAGTTTATATTAGTTTTATAAAACCCTCTATTTTCAACCAAATTTTTAAAAATTCTAGGACCATCTTTTTTAAAATAATAAAACTCTTCTTTGCTCATATATATCTTAGCATTAATTTCCTTGAATGCTTCAATTCCATATGAATGATCAAAGTGCCTATGTGTTATTATTAAATATCTAATTGGTTTAACTGAAATATTTTTAATACTTTTTATAAACTTTTCTGCTAATTTTTTTGATGAACCTGCATCTATAACTAATATACTGTCTCTTCCTATAATCACTCCCAAATTGGCGATCAATCCTTGATTTTTTTTGTTAGGTTCATCTAAGATAGCATTATGAAAAAAAACACCATCAGCTAATTTTTTTAAATTAAAATTTATTTCCTCAGAATTAGTTGTTTTGTTGTATGAAAAAAATATTATAAAAATTAAATATATAATGTAAAAAGAGTATTTTAACATATGAACAAATTTAAAACATTAGTAATTAATATTATTAATTATACTATTAGAATAGCAGACAACAAGAAGTCTCTAAACTTCTTAGCACTATTCTCATTTTTAGAATCTATTATTATACCTATTCCACCGGATATATTCTTAATTCCAATTACTCTTACAAAAAGATATAAATGGTTTTACTTAGGAGCTTATACAACATTCTTTTCAATTTTAGGAGGTATTATAGGTTATCTAATAGGGATGTACTTTTGGGATGTTATAGGAACTAAAATTATAGACTTCTATGATGGTTTCCACCATTTAGATTATATTAAAAATATATTTGATAAATACGGATGGATTGTAATATTAGTGGCAGGCTTCTCTCCAATACCTTATAAGATATTTACTTTAGGAAGTGGAATGCTTGGATATAATTTTATAATTTTTTTATTGTGCTCTATAATTTCTAGAGGTCTTAGGTTTATAGCTTTAACTTATTTAGTAAATAAGTACGGAGAAAAAAGTATTAATTTAATAGAAAATCATTTTGTTAAGTTTACTATAATAATTAGTATAGTATTTATAATGATAGCATTGTTTTTATTGTAATATGTATTTTAACTATTATACATTTTTTAAAATTACTGCTTTTATTTCCAGCAGTGTAGTTTTTGTATCATTTTTTTTTGAGTTTTATTATAACTTAAATCCTTGCAGACTTTGCCTAATACAAAGATATGTATGGATATTTTTTTCTATTCTATGTTATGTTGCCATATTTCAAACATCGTTTAAAAAATTAATAATATTATTGTCTACGTTATTTCTCACTATATTATCATTAATAGGACTTTATCATAGTGGTGTAGAAGCAGGAATTATTGAAAATTTTTTTTCCTGTGCTCCATCCTCAGGATTGGAAGCAACTAGCATTGAGGAATTAAATCAAATTATTAATATCTAAATAGAATGAATACTAAAAATAAAATAAATCAAATTATTAGAGTAGATCTTGCTGGGGAAAAAGGAGCAATAGAAATCTATAAAGGGCAACTCGCAATAATCAAAGATGAATCTTTATCTAAAGAAATAAAAATAATGTTAAAAAAAGAAGAAGAACATTTAAAAAAATTTAGTGAGCTTATTGTAAAATATAAAGCACGCCCTACAATTTTAGATCCCGTATGGAGAGTAGGAGCATTTAGCCTAGGAGTTATTTCTGCCGTGTTAGGAAAAAAAGCTACTATGGCTTGCACTGAAGCAGTTGAAGAAGTTATTATAGACCATTATGAAAGCCAGACTAAATATCTTAAAGGAAAAGATGAAACTCTAAGAAAAGTTACTGAAAAATTTGCTGCAGACGAAAAAAACCATATGCAAATAGCTAAAGATTACGATACAGGAAATGATCCCTTTCACCGAACCTTCAAGTTAGGCGTAAAAGCTCTTTCGAAGATAGCTATAAAAATCTCACAAAAAATTTAACTAGTGGAAAAAGACTCACCACAACCACAACGAGCAGTTTCATTAGGATTTACAAAAGTAAAGCCTTTTTTGAACTTCTCTTCTCTCCAATCAATAGTAGATCCTAGTAGAAACATTATTGCACTAGGATCAATTATGAATTTGATTCCATCTTTATTTATTACTTCATCTCCTTCATTTATTTCTTCAGATAGACCAACTTCATATGTCATACCAGAACATCCCCCTTGGGAAACACTTACTCGCAAACCAACTAATTTATTATTATTATTTAACAATACTTTTGCTCTGTTTGCAGCATTTTCGGTAATATTAACTACAGGATTTTTAATCATATTAAACCTAACTCTAATTTAGCAGCCTCTGTCATCTTGTCTTGGGTCCAAGGAGGCTCCCATGTTATTTGAACTTTAACATCTTTAACGCCATTTACAAGCAAAACAGTATCCGCTACTTTTTCAGGAATTGTTTGAGCTTCAGGACAATGTGGAGTTGTCAAAGTCATAGTGATATTAACATCATAGTCATTATTAATATTAATATCATAAATTAAACCTAATTCATATATTGAAACTGGAATTTCAGGGTCATATACAGTTTGAAGTGCATCTACTATTTTAGTTTTTAAATTTTCTTTATCTTTATCCATTTTTTCCTTCAAAAATATTTTTTTACATCATTTAAATTTTCTATAAAATAGTCAATATCTTCTTTGTCGTTATAAATACCTATAGATGCTCTTAATGTAGTGTCAACATTAAAATGTCGCATAGCAGGTTGAGCACAATGGTGCCCCGCTCTTAATGCTATACCTCTTTTGTCCAGAAGTAACGCTAAATCGTGTGGATGTACATTTTTACACAAAAAGGAAACTATACTAATTCTCTCTTTTGGATCTCCAAGTAAACTTATATCATTGTCTCTTCTAATCTTTTCTAATAAATAGCTGGTAAGTGATTTACTGTGACTTTTAATATTTTTCATACCTATATTTTGTACGTAGTCTATAGCATATCCTAAAGAAATAGCTCCAACTATATTTGGAGTGCCAGCTTCGAACTTATGTGGAAGGGAAGTGTAAGTGGATTTCTCTATAGAGACATAATCAATCATTTCCCCTCCTGTTTGGTATGGCTCTAAGTCATTTAGTATATTACTTTTTCCATATAAAATGCCAATTCCAGATGGTCCATAAACTTTATGCCCGGAAAAAACATAAAAATCACAGTCTAAATCCTGCACATCTACATTAATATGAGGAATTGATTGGCAACCATCAATTACAGTAGTAATGTTATGTTTTTTTGCTTCATTACAAATTTCTTTTATAGGAAGGACTGAGCCTAAGGAGTTTGTAATATGAGGAAGTGCTATTATTTTAGTTTTATTATTTATCAGTTTTTGTATCTCCTCTAAAGTAATATCTCCATCTGAATTAGGTTTAATTTCACAAAGATTTGCATTTTTTTGCTTGCAGCCTACCTGCCAAGGAATAATATTAGAGTGATGCTCAAGAGTACTAATTAAAATTTCATCACCCTCTGACACGATTTTTTTTATTAAACAATTAGCAATTAAATTCAACCCCTCGGTAGCACCTCTTGTAAAAACTATTTCGCTAGTATCATTTGCATTTAAAAAATTTTTTATCTTCAACCTAGCATCTTCATAAGCATCAGTAGCAACTTGACTAAGATAGTAAATACCTCTATGAACATTAGCATACTGATTTTCGTATACACTTTTTATACTGTTAATAACTACTTTAGGTTTTTGAGCACTTGCTGCTGAGTCTAAGTAAACTAAATTTTTCCCATTAATCTTATTTTTAAATATAGGAAATTGATCTTTAATGTTCACAAAATCGCTTGTATATTTTATTTTTTTATTTTCCATTAATAGATTTTTCTAAGAAAACATTCTCTTAATTTCTAAAATTATATTTTTTTCTAAGTTATTATCATTAAAACCTAATTCATTTATAAATGCTAAAACTAAAAATCTTATTGCATCTTTTTTTGATAGTCCTCTGCTTTGCAGATAAAAAACTTTTTCCTTTTCTATTTCTCCAAATGAAGCTCCGTGAGAGCATGACACTTCATCTTCAAAAATCTCCAACTCTGGCTTAGAAAATGATTTAGCCTTTTCATTTAATAATAAAGATTTAGAAAAAAAACTCCCTGAGCTATTTTTTGAATCCTTAAGAATTTTAATTTTCCCACTTAAGGATGTTTTTGAGTTATCAGAAGAAATCATTCTCCATTCTTGCTCACTGGAAGCACTCAATGCATTATGGGTTATTTTGCAAAAAACATCATTAGTCTCCTTTTGCTTAGAAAGCAACATTCCTTTTATTCTTGTTTTTGCATGTTTCCCATTTAAAAAAACTCTAATATCTTTTTTTGAGTCTCCTTTATTGATTAAAGAAAATTGCAAACTAGCATATTTTTCAAGATGAAAATTGTAGGAAGATGTATTTACATTGTTGAACTGATTTAAACCTAGGTTAGACATCTGAAGATCAGAGTTTTCTTCTAAGTAAATTTGATAAAAAAAATTTGTCCAGTTTTCTTTTCCTATATAATTAGTCAAATCTAAAAACTTTATCTTACATTTTTCTTTAGCTATTATTAGCACATAAGGGTTGATTAAAGTTTCCTCTGAAGAGACATAATTATATATACATATTGGATCATCAATTACAGTCTCGGGTAAAATTTCAATTACTACACCCTCACTAAGGACAGCATTCAATGAAAGCAACTTTATGGTTTCACTGTCATCAAATCCAGAGAGTCGTTTTTCAGAATATTTACTTATATCAGCATAGATTTTTTTTAAAATGCGCTCATTTTTTTTTTGATATTCCTTAATTTTGTAAATTTTAATTTTGTCCTTTAATTTTTTTTCTGACAAGTTTTGATCAAAAATTCCATTATTAAAAACAATTAAATTATTGTAAGTCTCATCTATTTTGTCTATTTTTAAATTTATATTATTGTCTAATACCTTTAGTTTTTCACCTATGATGGACTTTATATTAAAGTTCTTCCATTCTTCTATTTTTTCATCTGGATATATGTTAGAGAAAAAGTCATTGTTTGCTATTTGTGAGCTTAGCCAAGGTTTATTAATTTTTTTAAATTCATTATTTTTTAATTTTTCTAGGTAATCATTAAGTAACATTTAACTAAATTCCTTGTATCCTTTTTCTTCTAATACTTTAACTAAATCACTATTTCCTGATTTAATAATTTTCCCGTGATCAAAAATATGCACTTCGTCAGGAATTACGTGGTCAAGTAATCTTTGATAATGAGTGATAATTAGCATTGAATTTTCACTGCTACTATACTCAGATATTCCCTTGGAAATAGTTTTTAAAGAGTCTATGTCTAAACCTGAGTCAACTTCATCTAAGATACAGAGCTTAGGTTTTATGAGTAATAATTGCAAAATTTCATTTTTTTTCTTTTCTCCTCCAGAAAAACCACTATTCAAATCTCTTGAAAGAAAAGACTTATCAAGTCCTAATTTACTTGCTATATCATTAATTTCTTCTAAGAATTTTCTAGTATTAACAGGATCTTGATTGTTTTTTTTTCTGATAGAATTAAGAGAAGTTCTCAAAAAAGATGAGTTAGCTATACCTGGGATTTCTATAGGATATTGAAAAGCCATATATATTCCCATTGCCGCTCTATCATCTGGGCTACACTCTAAAAGATCCCTTCCCTCAAATTGAATATTACCTTCATTAATATTGTAGCCAAACTTGCCAGAGATAATATTTGAAAGTGTTGACTTCCCAGATCCATTAGGACCCATTATTGCAACTTTCTTTCCTTTAGGTATTTCTAAATTTAAATTGTCTATGATTAGCTTATTTTCTACTGAAACTGATAAATTAGATATTTTAAGCATTATCCAACTGCCCCTTCTAAGCTAAGTTCTAATAGCTTTTTTGCCTCTACAGCAAATTCCATAGGAAGATTATTAAAAACTTCCCTGCAAAAACCATTCACTATTAGTGCTGTAGCATCTTCTTCAGAAATACCTCGTTGCATACAATAAAACAATTGTTCATCACTTATCTTTGAAGTGGAGGCCTCATGAGCAACATCTGAAAGTTTATTTCTAACATCTATGTATGGTACCGTATGTGCTCCACATTTATTTCCCATTAATAATGAGTCACATTGTGTAAAGTTTTTTGTGTTATCTGCTTTTGGCAATCTACTCACCAAGCCTCTGTAAGTTTGTTGTCCTTTTCCTGCAGAAATACCTTTAGATACTATCCTTGAAGAAGTATCTTTACCGATATGTATCATCTTAGTTCCTGTGTCTGCCTGCTGACAATTGTTAGATAAAGCAACCGAATAAAATTCACCTACAGAAGAGTCGCCTTTTAATATAACACTAGGATATTTCCAAGTAACAGCTGATCCTGTTTCAACATAGGTCCATGAAATTTTAGAACGAGGCTCTAAACAAATACCTCGCTTAGTTAC
>CAYTJO010000028.1:6715-10294 GCA_964438215.1 uncultured Rhodospirillaceae bacterium | reverse complement strand
TTTACAAAAGGACCTAGAAGTACTTTGAATAGACTTTTTTCAGCGGAATATTCTTTTATAATAATATTAAGGTTACTGCTTTTGTAAGCTTCATTAATTTTTTCTATATATTTTTCCGCATTTTCCTTAAATGAAAATACTCCTAATTGTAGGAAACTTGATATTTGTTTCGTATCAGGGTCTTTTATTTTTGAGGTTTCTAAATTTTTAGCATATTTTTCCAAATATTTTTGATTAGTAAAGTTTTTTTCTAGTAAATGAGGCGCACTTTCAATAAGTTTTACATTTACTCTTTCTATTCCCTTGGAAAATATATTTAACTCTATGGCTGCTTGTTTAGAAAGGTCAATAATCCTATTATTAACAAATGGGCCCCTATCATTGACTCTGATATAGATGTACTTTTTATTAGCAAGATTTGTAACCTTTACAATACTTGGTAATGGCAACGTTTTATGTGCAGCTGAAATTTTATTTTGATCAAATATTTCCCCATTAGCAGTAGGTTTTTTATGAAACTTAGGGCCATACCAAGATGCAATTCCATTTTCATTATAGTAAGATACTAATTTAGGAATATATTTAATATTATTTACTTCATAAGGGTTCCCTATTTTATAGTGTCCTTGAACATAATTATTTTTCTTGTTTTCTTTTTTAACTGATTTTTCTTCTATTCTTTTATTTTCATTTATTACTGTTTTAACTCCTTCAACTACAACTCTAGTGTTAGCACAACTGTTTATTATTAGGATTACAAATAAAAAGCATATATAATTTAAAACATTCATTTTTTAATGTATTTTATTTGCAAGTTTTCCTACTGTTAAAGCATAAAAGTCTGAGTTATTATATTTTTTTATAATATAAAAATTTTCAAATATTAAAAAAAGGCTTTTTCCATCATTATCATTTATGATTTTTATCTTAGCATACAAGTTTTCTGACATTGTATTACTTTCATCGTTAAAAATATTGTGTTTTTTTAATTCCTTTAAACTATATTTTTTGGTTGAGTCCAATTTAAATTTAAAGCTGCTTTTTATCTCTATGCTCCAAGGTTTATTCTTTTGCCATCCATGCTTATATAAATAATTAGCAATAGATGCAAAAACATCTGCCTCAGTCTCCCAAATATCTATTTTATTATCTTGATCATAATCAACAGCATAATGTATATAACTAGAAGGCATAAACTGACTTTGTCCCATAGCACCAGCCCAAGATCCTTTTAGTGAATTTGTTTTGATTAGTTCTTTATCTAATATTTTTAGAGCATTAAAAAGTTCCCTCTTAAAGAAATTCTTTCTTCTGCTTTGATAAGAAAGAGTTGTTAATGCGTCAATAATATCAAATGAACCAGTGTAATAACCAAAATTACTTTCTAATGCCCAAATAGAAACTATAATTTCAGGAGACACATTATAGGCTTTAGATATATTTTCAAGCAAGATTTTATATTTTTTTAATAAATTTTTACCCTTTTCAATTCTTTTATTATTAATATTTCTTTTTTTATAGTTTTTAAAGGAAATATTAAATTCAGGTTGCTTATTATAAAGTTTTAAAATTTTTTTATTTAAATTTTTAATTTTTTTAATATTTTGAGTGGCAGTTTCCTTTGATATTCCAGCTTCTATTGCTTGAGAAATTATATCAGATTTCCATTCATCAAAATTATTAGAAAAAGATGAATTTAGCATTACAAAAAAGCATAGCTTGAGAATTAAAATAAAATTTAAAATAATACTTTTCATTTAATTAATATTTTTAAGTTCAATAGAAAAATTCTTTATTTCTTCAAACTTTATTTTTTCTAGAAAACTAATATGTGTGGCCTCTAAATAAATGTTTGGAGCTATTCCATATTGTAGAGCTTCTATCCATCGGTTAGCACATAAACACCACCTATCTCCATCTTTTAAACCAAAGAAATCATATTCCGGTCTAGGTGTTATTAAATCATTTCCAAGTTCTTTAGAAAATATTAAAAATTTATTAGTTAGTTTCGCACATACGGTATGTTCTCCTGGGTCATTATCAAAAGTTTTGCAAAATCCATCCCTATAAAAACCTGTTAAGGGATCTAATGAACAAGGAACTAATTCTGTTCCTAAAATATTTTCTTCTCCTTTTTTAAAACACATATTTTTTTTTGTTTATTTTAATAATAATATTATATTAAGACTTATGAATAAAAAAAACACTACAAAACTTCCATGCCTCAATAACAACTGATACATTAACTGAAATTAATTTTTTATTTGAATTATCTGTTGATACAAAATCACCAATTACAGTTTACCAATTATTAGACCTAATTCTTCATAAAATTAGTCAAGAAACTAGAATTACTGAAATATCCAATGGCGATGTTATACAAGCACTAGCTATGGCATTAGCTGTTAGAATGAAAATGGTGTTAGCAAATGAAAAGGTTCTAGAAAAAATTGTAATATAAAGGATTACAAAAGCTTTAATTGCTGCTAAAAAAGCAAATATAAAATTAATATCAGCTGGTAATGCATAAAAAATTAGTTTTTTTTGCAGATAGTTATATTGTTTACTATAGAACTAAGGTTAGCTAAGAATTGGCTTGTATAATGCCTGCAAAGTCTTAAATTCTCTGATTTTTCTGCTTTAGCTATCAAAGATCTAATTTTAAAATCTTCTTCAGTAATACAAGGGCACAAGTTTATTTCATTAAAAGAATAAGAAAATAATCTCTTAGAATTCAAAACATAGTATCTGCACTCTGGCAAACTTTTACTATTAGAAGCATTAATGGCAAAGTTTTTTATCTTAGAAGCAGCAATTAGGTTTTTTGCGCATAACAATTCATCTGATAACAGAGCATTATTGAAAAAAAAAAACAATAATGCTCCTAAAGATTTAGTTTTTATTTTAAAATATATTTAAATACTTCCTATCATAGAGGCCAGTTTCTTTTTACCTCTTCCTATCATTTTAGTTCCAGCTATTGCATCTTTATTACTGGTATCATTGCCTACTACTACTAACCCAATCATTCCCATGACCTTATGTGGTGTACAAATATATAAATAAACACCAGCTTTATCAAAGGTCATAGAAAAATCCTTATTTAAACCTGATTTTGGTGGAAGAGTTGCTCCGTCAGGACCAGCTATAAATTCAACATTATGTCCTTTATTGGTAGCAACCCAATTTATAGTATCTCCTACGTCAATTTTTACTACATCTTCACTAAACACCATTTTTTGGCCATCATCTCTTTTATTCAGCATTTCTACAATAACTTCTTTGCTGAAGCTACTTAGAGCTATAAAAAAAGATATAATACTTATAATTAAAATTTTCATATTTTCCTCTCTTATTATAATCATATAGTGATATTAAAAAATTTCTAGCTTATATCCTATATTGTAAATTACAATAGTTTATTAAACCTGTTTTTCCTTCTGCTGTAGGCGCATTTCATGCAATATAGGCTCAGTGTAACCTGAAGGTTGGTAACTTCCTTCTAAAACAAGCCTGCAGGCTGCTTTAAAGGCGATAGTATCATAATTATTTGCCATGGGTTGATACTTTGGGTCATTG
>CAYTJO010000028.1:4312-6705 GCA_964438215.1 uncultured Rhodospirillaceae bacterium | reverse complement strand
ACCATCAACCCTATATCATAGATATCCGGTACTTTTGAACAACCTACTCCTTGGTCAATCCATCTAACTACGTATCCCAATATACTTTGGCAATTGTTATTGATTTCATTTTGTATTTCTTCTTCAGACCAATTCTGTCCTTCAGATAATGGAATAGTTAAGAGATCATCTAAAGAATATTCTATAGAACTATTGATAAGTTTATCTTGTACTTCACTAACAGAAATTTCATGATAATGCATAGCATGAATAGTTGCAGCAGTTGGACTAGGAACCCAAGCTCAATTAGCACCTGCTTTGGGGTGAACTATTTTATTTTCAAGCATATTTTTCATTAAATCTGGCATGGCCCACATGCCTTTTCCTATTTGAGCTTTTCCTTTTAATCCACATTTAAGACCTATTGTTACATTTCTATTTTCATAGGAGTTTATCCATTTTGTAGTTTTCATATCTCCTTTTTTTTTAAATGGGCCTGCCTCCATGGAAGTATGAATCTCATCTCCTGTTCTATCTAAAAATCCAGTATTAATAAAAGCTACTCTATTTTTTGCCGATCTTATACATTCAAATAAATTAGTGCTAGTTCTTCTTTCTTCATCCATAATTCCTAATTTTACAGTGTATTTTGGCAAATTTAAAATTTGTTCTACCTGATTAAAAGTCTCATTTGCAAAAGCTACCTCTTCTGGCCCATGCATTTTTGGTTTAACTACGTAAATAGAATTATATATAGAATTTTTAAAAGAATTTTTATTAAAATTAATAGCACCTATCAAAGAAGTAAACATAGCATCCATTAGACCTTCTGGTATTTCTTCATTGTTTTCAGTTAAGATTGCAGGATTTGTCATCAAATGGCCTACATTTCTAATTAACATTAAAGATCTTCCCTTAAGTATACCCTTTTCTCCATCTTTTTTTGTGTAAGGCAAGTCCTCAGAAAGTTTTCTTTCTATTTCTTGATTTCCTTTTCTAAATTTTGTTGCTAAATTACCTTTCATTAACCCTAACCAATTTTTGTAAGCTAAAACTTTATCTTCTCCGTCGACAGTAGCAACACTATCTTCGCAATCCATAATTGTAGAAATTGCAGATTCAAAATAAATATCAGCAATATTTGCTTTATCATTTTTTCCAATTTCATTTTCAGGATTTATAAATATTCTAATATGTAAATTATTTTTATTTAAAACTATTTCATATTTCTGATTATCAAGAATTCTGTAGCCAAAATATTGGTCCTCATTAGCAAGCTTTACTTCATTTTGATCAACTTCAATAGTTAATTTATTGTTTGCAATAAATAACTTATCAATACTTTCCCATTTTTCTTCAACTAATGGAAAAGTTTTGTCTAGGTAAGATTTAGCGTACTTAATTACTCTGTTACCTCTTATCTCATCATAACTAGAAGAGTCCGAAACATCTCCTAATATATCTGTTCCATAAACTGCATCATAAAAACTTCCCCATCTTGCATTAGCTGCATTTAAAGCATATCTAGCATTAGTAATAGGAACTACTAACTGAGGTCCACAAATGGTGGCAATTTCTGGGTCAGTGTTAGTAGTTTCAATTTTAAAAGGCTTACCTTCTGGTAGCAAATACCCAATATCTTCAAGATATTTTTTATATTCAACATAATTTATTTTTTCTTTTCTTTCTTTATGCCAATCGTCTAGTTTAGCTTTAATAATGTTTCTTTTTTCCAGTAAATTTTTATTTTTTAAGGATAATTCTGTTACAAAATTATTGAAATTTTTCCAAAAATTTTCATTATCAATGCCAACATATTTTAAAACTACATTATCTATAAAGTCGGCCAGCCTAGTATCTACCTTCAATCCAAATTTATTTACCCTATTAACCATAGAACCCCTTTCTAATTTAATTTTATGATATTATAACTATTAAATATAAACAATATAAGGATTTAACTTTTAAAAGTATAATACAAATGAGTAAAAAAAATATAATAGCACAGATTGGTGACCCAATACTTAGAAAAAAAACCTTTAAAGTAGCACCTAGTAAAATCCAATCTTTAAAAATAAAAAATATAATTAAAAAATTAATAGAGATAATGAAAATGTTCAATGGGGCTGGTTTAGCTGCTAATCAAATATACTATAATCTTAGGATATGCGTTATAGAAATTGATAATAATAGAAGGTATAAACATCTTCCCAAGATACCATTGAAAATATTAATTAATCCTAAAATAAAAATTCTAGATAAATATAATACCTTTGATTCTTATGAGGGATGTTTAAGTGTTCCTAATTTAAGGGGAAAGGTAAAAAGGTTCTGTAAAATACAGGTAGAATATTATGACGAAAAAGCTGCATTTAAATCTGAAATAAACAGGATTGAAATAAAGTGATTTATAA
>CAYTJO010000028.1:0-4302 GCA_964438215.1 uncultured Rhodospirillaceae bacterium | reverse complement strand
TAGCCCACCTAGACGGCATTTTATTTACTGATAGAGTAACTGATAATAAGTCCATAGTTACTTATAGTAATTATATTAAGTTTCATGAAAAAAAATATTTACAAGATATCAAGAAAACTTTTGATTAAGTTAAAGAACAAGTTTCTACTAAATTTATGGCTTAATAAACTTTAATGTCATACGATCACTTTCTCCTATTAAAAGATATTTTTCTTTATCTTTTTCTCCTAATTTTAAAGTAGGAAGTAATGTCCATACTCCTTTTGGATGATTTTTTCTATCTTTTTCATTAGCATTAACTTCTGATTTATCTGCTAAAATAAAACCAACTTCTGTAGCTAGTTTTATTGCTAAGCTTTCCGTTACATATCCAGTAGCTTTCATTTTGGAAACGTCATATGTTTCTGGAGCTCTATGCTCAACAACACCAAATATACCCCCTTTTTTAAGTGAATCAAATGATACTTGAAAAACATTTTTTAAATAGCCACTTTTAAGCCAGTTGTGGAGGTTTCTGAAAGTTAAAACCATATCAATAGAGTTATGTTCAGCTAATTTTTGAGGTGGCATAGATAAAACTGACATTTTAATTTTATTAAAATCTTTTTCATATTTAACTCTTTCTTCATATCCTCTTCTCATTCTTGCTCTCCACTCAGATTCTCTAGGGTTAAAGTGTGCTGCTATCAGCAGGCCATTTTTTTTAAGATAGGGAGCTAATATTTCAGTGTACCAACCTCCTGGAGAATTTCCTCCACTTGGTTGAAGTTCTATTACTTTCATATTATTTTTAATGCCAAAAAAAGCTAAAGTCTCTTTTGGGTTTCTATATTTATCTCTTAAAACATATTCTGCGGTTCTATTTTTGTTATTAATAGCTTCATTTAAAAAATCATCTGAAATAAGGGGTTTGTTAGTTAAAAATAAAATAGTAACTAATAAAGATGAAAATATGTATGACATATAATTAAATTACTGCCATATATTATTTTATGCAATATAGTTTATTATTTTTTATAAATGTATTCCAAATAACTTCAAAGAAACTTTTATTTAATTTAAAGCTTATCAATCACTTTGAACTTATAATAAATTAGTTTTTGATATTCAGCTATATGACTTGTTACATTAGCGTTAATACCTAATAGAATAATAACAATTAATGCTAGATGATTTTTTTTTAAGCAATCAATCATAATACTTTACCTTTCTTTATTCTTTTATATTATCTGTATTTATAAGTTCTCCGTTTTCAAGTGTTTCTGTTTTAAGATGGTTTGCTTCATTATCATAAAAATACCAATCACCAGTTCTTTTTCCTAAGTAGAAATGCCCTACTCTATCTAATTCGCCATTTCCATGATAAAAGTACCACTCTCCTTCTGCTAAACCATTTTTCATCTGCCCTTTAGTATATATTCCCTTTACCAAGCCTTCAATTCTCCCCGTATAAGGCTTACTATTAGAGTTCAATACATAAACTCCATTAACTTCTTTAAGGTTTGACATATCAGAGGTTTTTTCACATCCTAGAAAGAAAATTAGGCTGATTATAATTATTGTTTTTTTATAAATGTATTTCAAATAACTCCACTGGTTTAAAACTTTAATTCAAGAAAACATATCAATTTAATTTGTAAACTTTATTTATTTTTTTTCTTATAAAATAAACACATATATATACTAATGGTGTATCAACAGCTGCAAATATGATTTTGATAATATAATTGCATATGATTATTTGTATAATAATATTTATATCTAATTTCATGGCTATACCCAAAAAAATTGAGTTAACAATTATTGTATCTACTAATTGAGAACACATAGTTGATAAATTATTTCTTAACCATAAAAGTTTAGTACCAGTAAGGTTTTTAATTAAATGAAATATTCTAATATCAATAAGTTGGGCGATCAAATATGCAGTCATAGATGCTGTTATTAAAATTCCTGGAAGAGCAAAAACTGAATTAAACGCTTCATCCATTTTATCTATACTATCATATGGTGAACCACTTAACCAAGCTTCAGAGGGAGTTAAATTAATAACAATAGTTATAATTAATAGCGAGAGTAAACTACAAAAAAAACCACAAAGAACTAATAAATTAGCTTTTTTTTTTCCAAAAATTTCACTAGTAATATCAGTAACTAAAAATGTTATCGGATACGTAATGATACCAGCAGTAAAAGCTAATGGAAAACCAAATAGCCCTGTAGGTAAAGACTGCTCAAATAAAACAAAAATCTTTGTTCCAATAATATTAGTTAAAACTAACATTACTACAAATACAGTCATTAAAAAAGAATAAATCTTTGCACTATTATCATTCATTTCTTAATATAAATACATTATTTAATAAATTTTTTAAATATGATTTGGAAAAAAAAAATAGATTTAATAGAGATTAATAACTCATTAGTTAATACTATGGCAAAGTTTTTAGATATTAAAATTACTAAAATTGGTGAAAATTTTATTATGGCTACAATGCCTTTAAATGAAAAAACTATTCAGCCATTTGGAATACTTCATGGGGGTGCATCTGTAGTATTAGCAGAGACAATTGGAAGTCTAGCATCAAACTTATGTTTAGAAGATAACTCTTATTCAGTAGGTTTAGAAATAAATGCCAACCACATTAAGTCAGTTAGTGAAGGATTTGTAACAGGGATCACTAATGCTATCCACATAGGAAAAAGCACGCATGTATGGGAAATAAAAATTATGAATAATGAAAAAATAACATGTATTTCTAGACTCACAACTGCTGTGTTAAATAAAAGATAGGTGCCAAGTTTTTTAAATTACTATTAGGGATAAGTAAATAATGAAAAAACTCGACACAATTTTTTTTCGTGAATTTAATTAATTTAGATCAAAATATATAATAAAATGCTTAATATAAATAAAAAATATATTCATAACAGTACTATAAGGTCAATATTTAATAAAGTATGCAAAAATTATCCTGACAATATTTTTCTTTCTAGTGGAAGTTTTGAAAAAAATAACTCTATAAGGATGTATACTTTTAAGGAAGTTAAAAAGCATATTAATAAAAATATATCTTTTTTAGAAAAATGTAATCTAGTCATAGGTGATAGAGTCTCTGTGATGGTTGGTAATAATCCAGAATATTTTATTTTAAAATTGTCCTTAAATTATTTTGGCTTGTCATGTATTCCTCTAAATAATGAACTAAGCAGCAAAGAAATAAACTTTATATTAAAAAATTCTGAACCTAGATATATTATCTTTTCCTCTAGCAATGAAAATATTATAAAAAAAGTTTTATCTTTTAAAAAATCCTATAAAACAGGCTTAATAAAGTTTGATTATAATAATTTAAAACTTATAGTAAAAAGTAAAAAAAAATCTAAAGAAGCTAATAAAAAACTTAATGCTAAGCTAGAATCAAGTATATTATATACATCTGGCACAACAGCAAGTCCTAAGGGTTGCATTTTAACAAATGAATATGAGTTAAATGCTGGTTACTCTTATTCTAAAAAAAAAGTTTTAATTTCATTCCAAATATGAAAGGAAAGGCTGTATAATTGTCTTCCTGTACATCATGTTAATTCTGGAGTTTTATCTTTATTTGCTATGCTAATGAGTGCTAACTGTCAAATACAAGCTGAAAGATTCAGTGTAAGTAATTTCTGGAGAAATATAAAGCTTAGTAAAGCTACTGTTTTTCATTATTTGGGTGTCATGGTGCCATTATTAATTAAAGCTAAAAAAAATACATATGAAAATAATAGAATACTAAGACTTGGCATAGGTGCTGGAATAGAGCCTAGTTTGCACAGCAAATTTGAAAAAAGGTTTAATGTGTTAATGATAGAACTATGGGGAATGACAGAAATGGTAAGGTGTATTTTTGATTATAAAAAAAATAGAAAAATTGGAAGGAGATGTTTTGGTAAAGTGTCTGATAGTTTAGAAACAAAAGTGACTGATGAAAAAGGAAATGAGATAACTAATTCTGAGGGACTATTTTTTATTAGATATAATAAAAAAAATCCTAAAGCTGGTTTTTTCTCTAAATATAATAAAAATATTTTAGAAACAAACAAGGTATGGCAAAACGGTTGGTTTAACACAGGAGATATAGTAATAAAAGATAAAAAAGGTTATCATTACTTTGTTGATCGAGCCAAAAATATTATAAGAAGGTCTGGTGAAAATATTTCTTCTGTAGAAGTTGAGCAGTCTTTGCTTAATATTAGGTATATAATAAACTGTGCTGTTCTTTCTAAATCTCATAAGCTTTATGAAGAAGAGGTTTTTGC
>CAYTJO010000027.1:6193-10300 GCA_964438215.1 uncultured Rhodospirillaceae bacterium | reverse complement strand
GGCAATGGAATGCTGCATTTGATGCGGGCATAGCAGTTTCTCTAGGAAAATCCTTAATTACTCTGCATGATGAAAGTTTAGACCATGCTTTAAAAGAGATAGATGCGGCATCTAGTGCTGTTTGCAGAACCGAAGAACAGGTGATAAAGACACTCCAGTATGTAACCAGTAAAGTATAATAAGATATATTTAAATTATATAATTAGGATGAAACTATTTAAAAGTCTGATACTCTACCTTTTACTTCCCAGTCACCATATCTATTTGGTTCTAAACCTTTTGGCCCTCCAATTTTTTTATTTGGATTTTTTTTTAAAATTTTTTTATAGGTTTTATTTGTTTCTTTTTTTTCTTGATTTATTTTCATAATATATATTTATATGAAAAAAAATGATAAGGCTAGAAATTTAATACTTAAGGGATTGACTCTTCATTTGAAGGGGACGCCTTTAAAAAAAATTAATGATTTTTATAATTTAAATTTTAAGAAATATTCTTTTAAAGAAAAAGATATATCTTTTGTTAACTACTTCACTTCCATTTCAATCAGAAATAGAGGTTTAATAGAGGTTATTCTAAGAAAATATATTAAAAAGAAACTTCCTAAAAATGCAACTGAAGTTAAAGCAGGAATAATATTTGGTGTAGCTCAAATATTTTTCTCAAAAGTTCCTTCCTATGCTTCAGTAAACAGTACTGTAAATTTATTTGCAGGGAAAATTAAAAAATGGAGAAACTTGGCTAATGCTGTGCTAAGAAAAATTACTCAAGATGAAGACCAAATTAAAAAAATTAAAAAAAATTTAGTTTGTACTATACCTGAATGGCTCTATTCAGATTGGAAAAGACAATTCGGAGGAAAAAATACATATAAATTATTAGAAGTTTATCAGCAGGAGCCTTGTTTAGATATTAGAGTTAAAAATAGAATTAATTACTGGGTTAAAGAATTAAACGGGTTAAAATTAGGAAATGCAACAGTAAGAATGTATCACAAAGGAAAAATAGAGAATTTAAAGGGATACAAAGAAGGGCACTGGTGGGTTCAGGACATTGCAGCTCAGCTACCAGTAATTTTGATGGGGAATATTAAAAACAAGAGTATTTTAGATCTATGTGCTTCGCCTGGTGGAAAAACTGCACAAATGCTTAACAATGGAGCTCTTGTAAAAGCAATTGATATTTCAAACCAAAGAGCTAAACAATTATCAAATAATATTAACAGAATAGGACTGTCTAAAAATTTAAAATTAGAAATTAGTGATATGATGAAGTATAAGCCACTTTCAAAGTTTGATATAGTTTTATTGGATGCACCTTGTACAGGGACTGGAACGTTTAGAAAAAATCCGGATGTAGTCTGGGTAAAAAATAAAAATGATGTAATCAGAAGCTCTGAGAATCAAAAAAAACTATTAGTTAAAGCATTAGGTTTTGTGAAGAAAAAAGGAATTTTAATTTACAGCAATTGCTCATTACAGTATGAAGAAGGAGAAAAAATTATAAAAGAACTATGTGAGAAGAAAATTATAAGCATAGACAAAATATTAGATAGAGAAATTCTAGATTATCCTAAAGAAATAATTAATAAAGGATTGATAAGAACTCTTCCTTATATGTATAATGGTGGCATGGATGGTTTTTTTATAGCAAGAATAAAAAATGCAATATAATTATTATGAAAAAGTTTAAACAAAATCCTCAAATAGCTGCATCAATTTTATCAGCAGATTTTTCTATTCTGGGGGAAGAAGTTAGAGATATAGATAATGCAGGAGCTGATATTATTCATATAGATGTGATGGATGGTTCTTTTGTGCCAAATATAACTTTTGGCGCAGATGTAATTGCAAAAATAAGAAAATATAGTAAAAAGTTATTTGATGTGCATTTAATGATAGAAAATCCATCAAATTATATAGATAGTTTTTTTCAAGCAGGAGCTGATATAATTACCATACATGTAGAAGCAGATAATCATCCAATTAGGACTCTTGAATATATTAAAAGTCTAGGAATTAAAGCTGGTGTTTCTATAAATCCTGCGACTAGTGAGGAGAATGTAAAATATTTATTAGATTTCTGTGATCTCATTTTGGTTATGTTAGTCAATCCAGGTTTTGGTGGACAAAAAACTATAAATGCACAGATTAAAAAATTGTGTAGTATCGATAAAATGATTAAAAAAGAAAAAAAAGATATTTTGCTAGAGGTTGATGGTGGAGTAAATACTAAAAACTTTTCTACTCTGGTAAAATCTGGAGCAGATATATTAGTAGCTGGAAGCTCTATATTTAAGGGTGGCTCTAGTATGTATAAAAAAAATATTTATAACCTAAGAAACTCTTGAAAAATAAGTGATTATAAAGAAATTTTTTAAAAGAATATTGTTAAAAACTTCTATTTATGATTTTTACTTATCTAAAAATAATCAAACTAAAATATTAATTACACCACATGATCCTTGGCCTGGAGACCCTGCAATAGGAGAAAGTATATTCCAAGGAGACTTTAATCTTTCTAGCAAAAATAAAGAAATTTTATCTCAAAAGTTGCTATGGAAAATAAGCAATAACAAGGATTTTTGGAAGGAGGAAATTCATACTTTTAGTTGGTTAAGGCATTTAAAAGCTAGGTCTGGGCCATTGGCCAGGAAGCATGCAAGAAAACTCATTCTTGATTGGTTGCAAAAAAATAGTAAATGGAATGAAAATACTTGGAGATTGGATATTCTTGCAAGGCGTATTTCATCTTGGACTACTAATATTAGTTTTTTATTGGCAGAACAAGATGAAGAGTTTGCATCAATATTAAAATTAAATCTTCAAAAACAAATCAGGCATTTAAATATTTTTACAAATAAAAGAGCTCTTGAAAAACTAGACAAAACTTGTGAAAAAGAAAATAGCTCGATTAAAAAGTTTAAAATATTAAGGGGTTTGATTTTAAGTGGGGTATGTTTTGAAGGCGGCGAAGTTGTATATAAAAAAAGCATAAGTTTACTAGAAAATGCTATTAAAAATGATTTTAATGAAGATGGTGTTCATATAAGCAGATTACCTTCTTCACAGCTTTCTATTCTAGGAGATTTGGTGACTATGCGCGATATAATAATTGCAGCAAAATTTGATGTGCCAGAATTCTTATCAAAACAGATAACAAAGTCTTCTCATAGTTTAAGGTTTTTTAGAGTTTTAGATGGAACTCTTTCTATTTTTAATGGATCTAAGAGAGAGAATAAATTAGTAATTGATAAAATACTTAATGTTGCTGATGGGAAAGCTAGAGGAAAGGGGCCACTGACTTTAACAAATAGTGGTTATGTTAAACTTCTAGTTCCAGAAGCTTGTATAGTTATAGACTCACTTTCTTCAAACAATAAAATTTATTCTACTACGCCTCACGCTATGGAAATTTACGTGGGAAAATATAGATTGTTAGGATCTTGTGGTAGCTCATTTTCTAAAAATAATGAATGGAAAAAAATTTTAAGATCTACATCATCCCATTCTACCGTAATCCTAGAGGACTCCAATGCGTTTGTGGGAGATGATAGAATGCAGAAATCTTTTACTAAGAGATATACCAAAGACGGTTCAGAGATAGTAGAACTTATTCATTATGGATATTTTAATAGATATTCAAGTATTTGTTCAAGAAAAGTAGAGTTAGGAAATGATGGAAAAAATATTGCAGGCCTAGATAAAATAGAAAGTAAAAAACTAAGTAAATTTTCTATAAGGTTTCATTTTTCTCCTGATATAAAAATTTCACTGTCACTTGATAAACAGTCAGTTGTGCTAGCAACAAGAGATCAGGGATGGAGGTTTTTATATGAGGGAGAGGCTAGATTAAGTTTAGACGCAAGTATTTTTATAGAGGATGATGGAAGAATCAAAAATACTCTTCAAATAGTATTAAGTGGTTCTACGAAGAAGGCTCAAACAAATATTTTATGGGGTTTTAAAAGGATTTCTTAAAAAATATTTTATCCTATAATACAGCCAGCCACTGAAAGTCCTACTCCAAAACCCATTAAGCAAATTTTTTTATTTTCAGGAAATTTCCCATTTTCTTTTAACGTGCTAATTGCGATAGGTATAGTTG
>CAYTJO010000027.1:0-6183 GCA_964438215.1 uncultured Rhodospirillaceae bacterium | reverse complement strand
ATGAATATTTAATTTTTTTTTTATTGTATCCAATACAACAGCACTTGCTTGATGAAACAAGTACTAACTTATATCTTTTTGAGAAAGAGAAGCTTTTTTTAGAAGTTCTTTTGTAGCCAGTGGAACTAGGTTTAAAGAAAACTTCAAAACTTCAGGTCCATTCATATAGAGGTTATTAGAGTGCTTTGTATTTTTTACCATTAGATGTTCTGCTCCGGAACCATCAGTTTTGAAAACAAAAGGGCCTATATTAGATTTATTAGTTTTTTCTACTATTATAGCTGCTGCCGCATCACTAAATATTGGACGACATGTTCGATCATTTTGAGAAATATATTTAGAATAATGATCAGAGCAAATTATTAATATTCTTTCAGCCATATCATTATTTATTAATGACGAAGCTAGAGATAAAGAATATACAAAACCTGAGCAACCTTGGTTTATATCAAATGCCAATGAATTTCTAGTTATACCTAATTTATCTTGTATTAAACAGGCTCTAGTCGGTAAAGGAGTTGTAGGTGATTGACTCACATATAAAACTCCATCTATTTCTTTATTTTTAGAATTATCAATGCAAATTTTTGCTGCATTTAAACTCAGGTCTTCAGGGGTTTCATTCTTATCTAATAAGTGCCTGTTTTTAATGCCAGTTTTTGATAACAGTTTTTCATAATTCCAGCCTGGGTTCTCATTGCACAGATCTTTTAAACTTTCTTTTTTATTTCCTAATAGATAATGAATTGATGCGATTCTTGTCATTTTTATATAATATTTATGAAAATTGTAACATAATATAATAATTTAATTAAAAAAACTTTAAGAATATGCAAGGTTTAATCTCAGTATTTAATGAAAACCAACTTTTTTTTTCAACAACTATATCCTTTTTAGTTACCATTTTATCTTTTAAATTATTGTTGCCATTGTTTGTTTTCTTGAGATTTTTTGATCAGCCAACTGATAGGTCTAATCATAGCGCTCCAATTGCTTTGGGAGGAGGTTTGATAGTTATTCCCATTATTGTATTAATTCCTTTTTTAATAGGATATCAGTGGTCTGTTATTCATATTTTGACTTTATTAATTCTATTTTTAGTTTCATTGGTAGATGATTTAAAAAATGTGAGGGCTTTCATAAGGTTAATTATGCACTTTCTTTGTATAACAATGTACGTGCATTTTTATCTCATAAATCAATTAAGTGACTTCTCTGATATTAATGAAGATTATCTAATTGTTTTGATTTATATGTTATCTATTGTTGGTATTTCATGGTTTATTAATGCATTTAACTTTATGGATGGTATAGATGGAATTACATCTGTAAAAGTAATTTACTTAACTGCTTCATTGATTTTTTTAAACCACTTTCTGGGTTTTAATAATAGTATCTTACATTATTCGATTTTAGGTGTAACTTTTGGTTTTCTTTTTTTTAATTGGAGCCCAGCCAGTATATTTTTGGGAGATTCTGGGAGTATACCTCTCGGATTTTTAATGACGCATCTTCTTTTAGACCTAGCTTTACAAGGATATTGGGTTGCGGCTCTAATTCTTCCAATGTATTACATATTAGATACTTCCATTACTTTAATTATAAGGGCATGGAAAGGAGAAAACTTTTGGCAAGCTCATAGTCAACATTTTTATCAAAAATTTGTGAGAAGTGGCAAAACTCACAAACAAGTTTGTTTTAATATTATTATTTTATCTTTAGGTTTATTTTTGTTTGCGCTATTATCCGTATTATTAAAAAATAATTTTGTATTCTTAATGTTATCCATTGTTTGGTGTATGCTTTTTCTTTTAAAGTTTTCTAATAATAAAAAATAAATCTATCATGAACAATTTAATAAATAAAAGATTTTTAATTGCAATTCTGATAGATTTTTTTATTAGTGCAATCGCAATAAATCTATCCGGATTTATAAGGTTAGGAAACTTTTATGCTGTAAATTCTTATGAAACTTTAATTGCCGCTATAGTAGTTCCTGTTACTTTTTTCATTTTTAAAATTTATAAAACTTCTTGGAGATATTTTTCATTGTTGGATATGTGGGGACTCATTAGAGTATGCTTAGTTGCTAACATATTTATTTTTATATCTATATTTATTCTCAATCGACTTGATATGACACCTAGACTTGTTATAGTGCTAAACTTTTTCACTCTTTCTGTATTGGCATGCGGAGCTAGAATTATTTACAGAAGCTTATTAGAAAAATTCTTTTTAGATGCAAGTATAATAAACAAAGATAGTATTCCGGTTTTACTTGTAGGATCAGAAGAAAATGCAGATGCTTTCATTAGAGGAACTGAAAGAAAAAATAGTCCTTATAAAGTTTTGGGTATAATTAGCCAAAATAATTTAATTGATAAGAATTACTTAATTAGAGGAGTCCCTGTTTTAGGAAATATAGAAAGCACTAAAGGTGTTATTGATAAATTGTCAAAAAAGAATAATTTGCCACAAAGATTGGTCATTGTTTCTAGTAATATAAAAAGCAAGGAGATGTCAGAACTAATGCAGATATCTGAAAATAAAGGGATGAAACTTGGCAGAGCCCCATCTCCAAGTGAGATTTTGGATGGGAATAGCAATTCTGTTATCAGAGAGGTTAGTTTAGAAGATCTATTAGGGAGAAGGCAAAATAGACTAAATACAAACTTTATATCAAGACTTATTAATAAAAACGTAATATTAATTACAGGTGCTGGAGGAAGTATAGGAAGACAGCTATCAAAAAAGATTTCAACTTTGGATCCTTCTAAATTAGTTTTGGTGGATGTTAGTGAAAATGCTATTTATAACCTGAAGGAATCTTTTAGAGCCACTAATATTGGAGATAGGTTAGTTTTTTTGTGTTCTAATATACGAGATAAAGCTGAAATGGAAAAACTATTTGTGAAGCACAAGCCAGATGTCATTTTTCATGCTGGTGCTTTAAAACATGTTGCGATATGTGAAGAAAATATTTCTGAAGCAATTAGAACTAACGTCCTTGCTACCTCAATGTTAGCAAATTTGGCAGAGAAGTTTTCTAGTAAATGCTTTGTCTTAATATCAACTGATAAAGCTGTAGAGCCAACGAGTGTAATGGGATTTACCAAAAAGCTTGCTGAAATAATAATAAAATCCAAAGACAGAATAGGAGAGAAAAATACTAGGTTTGTAGTTGTTAGATTTGGAAATGTTTTGGGCTCCACTGGATCAGTAGTCCCTCTTTTTAAAAAGCAGTTGAGTGAAGGAGGTCCGCTTACTGTGACAGATAAAAGGGCTACGAGATTTTTTATGACGATTGATGAGGCAGTTGATTTAGTAGTGCATGCTTCTGCAGAAAGTATTTTCAAACTTGAAATACCACCAGGATGTATTAGTGTTTTAAATATGGGAGCATCTATTAAAATAGATGATCTAGCTAGACAGGTAATAAGACTATCTGGATTGACTCCTAATAAAGATATTAGAATTAATTACATAGGCTTAAAAAAAGGAGAAAAGCTCTACGAGAAACTTTATGCTAGTGAAGAAAAAAAAATAAACCAAGGTAGCGAAGGATATTTTTTGGTTAACAGTAAGAAGGTTGATAAAATGGACATAGGTAAATTATTGAAAAATTTAGAACTACTCTGTAATAATGAACATTCTAATCTTTACAGTAAGTTATTTAAAATTTTGGGGTGAAAGTGAAAAATATTTTAAAAGTAAGCAGATGTTTGATTTCAGTATCAGACAAGACTAATATTATTAAATTTTCAGAAGCTATGAGCAGAGAAAATATAGAAATTGTATCTACGGGAAATACATACAGACGGTTAAGTGAAAAAGGAATTAAAGTAAAAAAAGTTGAAACTATTACTAGTTTTCCAGAAGTACTTGATGGGAGAGTGAAAACTTTACATCCTAAAGTTTTTGGAGGAATTTTAGGAGATCCAAAAAAACCAAAACATAAAAGTGATATGCAAAGATATAATTTAAAGAAATTTGATTTAGTAGTAGTAAACCTTTAACCATTAGAAAAAATTATTACCAAAACTAATAACATAGATACATGCATTGAAAATATTGATGTAGGTGGGCCATCAATGATTAGGGCAGCAGCAAAAAACTATTCATCAACTGCTGTAATTGTTGATATACGAGACTATAACGAGGTTTTAAAAGAAATAAAGGAATATAAAGGGATATCTCTAGAATTAAGAAAAAAGCTAGCATTAAAGGCTTTTGCTAGAACCATGAAATATGACTCTAGCATAAAAACTTGGATGGAAGAGAATTTAGCGGATGTTAAAGCTGATGACTTTTTTCTTCAAGGAATAAAAATTACCAACTTAAGATATGGTGAAAATCCTCATCAAAAAGCAAGCATATATTCTACAACAAAAAAGAAGGGCTTATTTTACGAACAACTTAATGGGAAAGAACTATCTTACAATAATTTGAATGATTTGAAATTAGGTTTAAAATTAATCTCAGAGTTTAGTGCTCCTACTTGTGTTGTTATAAAGCATGCCATTCCAAGTAGCGTTGCAGAGTCAAAGGATGTTAATTCTGCTTGGGAAAAAGCATTCAGTGCAGATAGCTTAAGTGCATTTGGAGGTGTTGTTATTTTTAATAAAATAGTAGATTCTAAGCTAGCCACTAAATTAAATAAAATATTTCTAGAACTAATAGTTGCTCCAGGCTTTACCAAAAAAGCACTTTTACTATTTTCAAAAAAATCTAACCTCAGGATAATTAAAATCAAAAATATTAAAAAATTATTAAATAATTTTAAAAAAGAAATATCTCTGCTTCCTGAAAGCTTGCTAGTTCAAGATATAGATAATGCAAAGATAACTAAAAAAAAATTAAAGGTTGTTACTTTAAAGAAGCCTAGAAATAAGGAAGTTGAGGATTTAATATTTGCATATAAGGTTGTTAAATATGTGAGATCAAATGCTATTGTGATTGCAAAAAATAAAACAACTATTGGCATAGGGTCCGGTAATACTAGCAGAGTAGATTCAGTTCAGTTTGCTTTAATTAAAGCTAGAAGAGCATTTAATGTAAAAAAAGATATATTAAAGGGCGCAGTATTAGCATCCGATGCATTTTTTCCATTTTCAGATAGTATTAAATTAGCTAGTAAAGCAAAAATTTCAGCAATAATTCAGCCAGGTGGGTCTCTAAGTGATGATAAGGTTATAGCAGAAACAGATAAAGAAAAAATATCAATGGTGTTTACTGGCATAAGATGTTTTAGTCATTAGTAAAAATAATTGATAATAGTTATCATTTTCATCATAATCTAGCTAAGGAGATTATAATGAATAAAAATTTTGGAACAATAACAACAATACTTTTAGTAATAAACATTTTTATAGGATGTTTTGTAGCTTTTTACTTAGTTGGTAAATCAAATATTTTATTAGAAAACCAAAAATCTTTAGAAGCTTTGCTAATTGGTTTAGATGAAGATATAAATGAATTAGAAGAAAGACAAATTCTAATAGAAGCTTTTGTGAAAGATATTGATGAAGATGTTCATAGCTTGATGAAAAAATAATTCCTATTTTAGACTATCTGACTTTAAAAACTCTTACCAAAGGTTTTTCATCATCAATTGAGATACCAAATAATTCTGTTAGGTTAACTAGAAAAGTTTTTTTATTATTAACATTAATAGAATTTTTCTTTGTTTTCCCATAGCAAAGCTCAAAAACTTTTTTGTTAACCTTCATCCTTAAGCAAAATTTAGAAATTTTATTTTGACTTGTATTTTTTATTGTAAACTTAGCCATCCAATGACAAGCATCATAAATATTTCCTAATCTATTGCAACTTGCTTTATTTCTTTTAAATACCTGAAGCTTGCTTATAGCAATTTCTTTATTTTCAGCCTGCAAGTAAAAAAATGGACTGATAAATAAAACTATTAAAATAAAAACGAATCTTATCTTATGTAAAAAAAAATATTTAATCATTATTTGTCCTTTTATAATTTATTCCAAAAAAGAATGAACTTATAATTAGAAAAAGCAAGCTCAAGGAGCTTATTAGTAATATATAAGATAAAAAAGAACCCATAATTTTTCCATTATGTAATTCTGTTATTATTCTATGTAAGGATACTCCCTTACCTTGGTGCATTTCTAAATATAATTTTGCTACACCTTTATCAACTTTATTTTCTTT
>CAYTJO010000026.1:0-10655 GCA_964438215.1 uncultured Rhodospirillaceae bacterium | reverse complement strand
CATTAAAATCATTTGTTAGAGGTATTCCTAATTCATTAACAGTTTTAATAAAATCATAAGACAATTCATTTACATGTGTTGAATTAGACACTTTTAAGCTTCCTTTTTTACCATGATATGCATTGTCGATATTAGTATTATTTTCCATTTAGGTGCAATATCAGCAACAACTTTTCAAAATAATAATAAACTTTGGGTTGATAATGTCCTATTTAGTACAAAACTATGGAAAATTTGTAGCAAAAGGAAAATAAGATTAATATATGCCTCCTCAGCAGCAACCTATGGAAATGGATCCTTAGGATTTGATGACAGTGAAGATATAAATTTTTTAAAAAAGCTCAAAGCTATGAATGTATATGGTTGGACAAAAAATCAGATTGATTTGAGAAATATTTTTTTAAAGAATAACCTTGGCATTAGTCCACCTCAATGGATAGGACTTAAATTTTTTAATGTGTATGGAAATAACGAGTATCATAAAGAAAATATGATTTCTGTAGTTTTAAAGACTTTTATTCAAATTAAAAAAAATCAAGAAACTAACCTGTTTAAATCTTATAAAAAAACTTATAAAGATGGAGAACAAAAGAGGGATTTTATATATGTAAAAGATTGTATTAAAACGCTATTATGGTTTTTAGAAAATAAGAATGTATCAGGTATTTTTAATATTGGAACAGGGTTTTCGAGCACCTTTAATGATTTGGTAAGTAATGTTTATAAATGTCTAAATAAAAATATTAATGTAAGGTATGTTGAAATGCCAAACTCTATCAGAAAACAATACCAATACGAAACTGAAGCTAATTTGAATAAGTTAAGAAGTGTTGGTTATAATAAAGACTTTTATTCCCTAAAAGAAGGTATTTCAGACTACATTAAAATACTCAAGTCTAGTGATTTCCTTTCCTAATATAAATCCCACTGCTTTTAGTATTTTTGGAATTGATATTCAATGGTATGGTGTAGCCTATGCAATGGGTTTATTGTTAGGGCTATTTCATGCTAAAAAAATCCTTAAGGATAAAGAAACAATCAACCCTAAACTTTTTGATGATCTAATTTTATGGTTAGCCTTAGGAATAATTTTTGGAGGTAGACTCGGATATGTAATTTTTTATGATCTAAACTTCTATTTAACTAACTTAACACTTATACTTTTAGATATAAGAAAAGGAGGCATGTCATTTCATGGAGGCCTTTTAGGCGTTATTTGCAGTGTATACTTGTTTAGTATTAAAAAAAGAATTAATTTTCTAAGGTGTATGGATGTTATATCATGTTGTGCTCCAATTGGTATTTTTTTTGGAAGAATTACTAACTTTATTAACTCAGAACTATGGGGAAAAACCACTTCAGTTCCTTGGGGTATAATTTTTCCTAATGGTGGTGATTTACCAAGACATCCCAGCCAAATTTATGAAGCCTTTTTAGAAGGAATCTTATTATTTCTTATATTAAATTTCTACTATAAAAAGAAATATTTAATAGAAGGTTATTGTGCTAGTTTGTTTTTAATTTTGTATGGAGGATTTAGAGTTTTTGTAGAATTCTTCAGAGAACCTGATTCTCACATCGGATATATATTTGGAAACTTTATTAGCACAGGAATCCTTCTATCATTTCCAATGATTGTTTTAGGCCTTTTTATTTTTTTTAGAGTAAATGCTAAATATAGAAAAACTATTAAAAAAAACCATTAAGAAATATGGTGCTTTAACAGTAAAAGATTTTTTTAATGTGGTGTTATACCATGAAAAATTTGGTTATTATAGAAAAAAAAATATAGTTGGGAAAGTAGGTGACTTCACTACATCTCCTGAAATAAGTCAAGTTTTTGGCGAAATACTATGTAACTCCCTTCTACTTAATTCTAGTCAATTTGAAAAAAATAAAAATATATCTTTCATAGAGCTTGGGCCAGGAAGAGGTTTTCTTGCTAGAGATATTCTAAGAACAATAAAAAAGTTAGATGATAATTTGTTTCAAAAAATTAAGAGTATTTATTTCTTAGAAAAATCAGAGATATTTTTTAACAACCTCAAAAAATTACATAACTCTATTAATATAATTAATGATATAGGAAAAATTCCCAATACCTATAATATTATATTTGCAAATGAATTTTTTGATGCGTTGCCAATCAACCAATATTTTTATACCAAAAAAAAGTGGTATGAGGTGCTAATTACTTTAGATAGAAAAGATAAATTTACTTTTAGTTTATCAAGACAACCTGTAAAAATTAATTATTGTTTTCCAGATGATCCTAGTGAAAACTATACCTTTGAGTACTCTGAATATATGATTAATTTATTAACCTCTATTTGTAAGAAAATTAGTTTGTTTGGTGGTATCTTTTTAATTATAGATTACGATAGAAATTTTAAAGAAAAAGAAAGCAGTTTATCTGCAATTAAAAATCATATAAAGGTAGATATCTTTCATGATTTAGGAAACTGTGATATTAGTCATAGTCCTGACTTTAGTTTAATAAAAAAAATTTGTAAAATTAATAAATGCAGTATTTTTGGTCCATTTACTCAATCTTTATTTTTACAAACCTATGGAATAAATGAAAGGTTTGACTACTTAATTAAAAGAAACCCGCAATTTAGAAATGATTTATTATTACAAAAAATAAGATTAATAGGAGAAAAATATATGGGAAATATATTTAAAGTTTTAGTAATTACTGATAATTATAGTCATTACAAGTTCCTTTAATATGATTTATTTGAAAAGTAATAATCTACGCTATTTTAAACATGGTTTTTTTTCTAGGTTAGGAGGAGTTTCAGAAGCATTATATGATTCTTTAAACTGTGGCTATTCGTCTAATGATAAAAAAGAAAATGTTAAAGAAAATAGGAACCTTATTGTAAATAACTTTAATATCAATATTCAAAACTTAATCATTCCTAACCAATTTCACAGTAATAAAATTGAAGTCTTCAATATAAATCAATCTACTTACAAGTGTGATGGAATAATTAATACAACATCAGGTATAGCATTAGGAGTTTTGACAGCAGACTGCTGTCCTATTTTAGTCGGTCATAAAAATAAAAATCTTACAGGAATAATTCATGCTGGTTGGAAAGGAGATTATGGAGGAATTATTGAAAACTTTCTATCTAAAGTTAGTAAATTAGAATATAAAAAGGAAGATTTAATATTTGCTCTTGGACCTTGTATAGGTAAAAACAGTTATGAAGTTACTGATTTATTTAAACAAAAATTTTTAAAAAAATATAATGAAGCAAATATTTTCTTCAAACCTAAAAAGCTCAAAAATCACTTTAATTTTAATCTAAGAGGGTGTATAATTTCAATCTTAAAAAAGAATAATATTTCAGATATATGGACTTCCAGAGCGGATACATATAAATATCCTAAAAAATATTTTAGTTATAGATATTCTGTTCATAAAGGATGTAAAGATTACGGGAGAATGATGTCTTTAATATTAAATTAATAGTAAACAAATTTATTGATAATGCTTAATATTTATATCAAAAGGTTATTAAAATGAAATTAATGGCGTGCAATAGCAATACAGATCTTTCTAAAGAAATAGCTTCTATACTTAAACTTCCTTTGACAGATGCTACTATCAAAAAATTTGCTGACGAAGAAATGTTTGTGGAAATTAACGAAAATGTAAGAGGTCAAGATATTTATATAATTCAATCAACTTCTAAACCAGCAAATGATAATTTAATTGAGCTATTAATTTGTATAGATGCTTTAAAAAGGGCTTCTGCTAAACAAATTACCGCAGTAGTACCTTATTTCGGATACGCAAGACAAGACAGAAAGCCAGGGCCTAGAACTCCTATCTCTGCTAAGCTAGTTGCTAACCTCATAACTACGTCTGGAGCTAATAGAGTATTAACAATTGATCTTCATGCCGGACAAATTCAAGGGTTTTTTGATATACCAGTCGATAATTTATATGCTGCTCCTATCCTAGTAAATGATATAAAAAAAAATTTTAACATAGACAATACAATTATTACCTCTCCTGATGTGGGAGGAGTGGTAAGAGCGAGGTATATAGCTAATAGACTAGGTGTAAATTTAGCAATTGTTGATAAAAGAAGAGAAAAAGCAAATGTATCAGAAGTATTGAATATAATAGGAAATGTTAAAGATAAGGATTGTATTCTTATTGATGATATAGTAGATACTGCAGGCACACTAACAAATGCTGCTGATGCACTTATTTCGTCAGGTGCAAAATCAGTATCTGCATACGTAACACATGGTGTTCTTTCTGAACCAGCTTTGACTAGATTGGAAAAGTCTAAACTTAAAGAGTTAGTAACTACCAATACAATCAAAAAGGTTTCTAATGAAGAAAAAAGTAAAATTAGAAGACTATCAATTGCACCATTAATTGCGGAAGCTGTAAAAAGAATTGATAATTATAGTTCTGTATCTAGTTTATTTAATTAAGGAGAAAAAAATGATAGATATTAGTATTTTAAATGCTTTTTCAAGAGAAAACGTTGGTTCAAACGGATCTAAAAAAATAAGACAAGAAAATAAAATACCAGCTATAATTTATGGAGATGGAAAAAATCCGAAACCAATATCATTAGATGTTGCAGATCTAAGAACAGCTATAAGCAAATCAACTTTCATTAATAAAATCTATGATTTGTCCATAGATAAATCGAAAACTAGAGTTATTGTCCAAGATATATCTCAAAACCCAGTTACTGATCGTTTAGAACATATAGATTTTTTGAGAGTAAATGATAATACAAAAGTAACCATTGAAGTTCCCGTTATATTTACTAATGAAGCGTTAAGTCCAGGACTTAAAAGAGGTGGAGTACTAAATGTTGTCAGATATACAGTTGAAGTAGTCTGCCCTGTCAAAAGCATACCAGAAATCTTTGAGTTTAATTTGGAAGGCTTAGAAATAGGAGATAGCATCCACATCAGTCAGACTAAAATGGATGAAGAAATAAACCCAACAATTACAGATAGAGATTTTACAGTAGCAAGCATTCTTGCACCATCAGCATTAGTATCAGCTGAAGCAACTGAAGAAAAACCTGAAGAAGAAGGTGAAGAAACAGAGGAAAGTTCAGAAAACCAAGATGAAGAAAAAAATAAAGAAAATGAAAGCGGTGAGAAAAAATAAAAAAAATGTATTTGTTTGCTGGAATAGGTAATATAGGAAAAAAATACAGTTATACTCGTCATAATATAGGCTTTTTAATTATAGATAAAATTATCAAGCAATACGACTTCAAAAAAGAAAAAAAAGCTTTTGATAGTTATATCTATCGGGGGCTTATACTTAAAAAAAAAGTGATGTTAATAAAGCCTATGACTTTCGTAAATAATTCAGGAGAAGCGATTAGTAAACTAGTATCATTTTATAAAATACCACTAGAAAGAATATTTGTTTTCCACGATGATATGGACCTAAGTTTATCTAGAATTAAAATTAAATTAGGAGGTAGTGCTGCTGGTCATAATGGAATAAAGAGTATTGATATGTATATTGGGAAGAATTATAACAGGATCAGAATAGGAATAGGAAACCCAACAGGATATCTAGCTGCTAAAGATTATGTTCTAGAAAATTTTTCTAAAAATGAATACAATATAATAGTAAAAAAACTAGATATTCTTGCTGAGAACATTCATTACCTAATTAATAATGAGTCAAATAATTTATTAAATATTTTGTCTAATGCATAATTATGGGATTTAAATGTGGTATTATAGGATTGCCTAATGTAGGAAAATCTTCTTTATTTAATGCTTTATTAGGATTACAAAAAGCGTCTTCTGAAAACTATCCTTTTTGTACAATAGAACCTAATATAGGCAAAGTTCCCATTCCTGATAATCGATTAGATAAGTTATCAATAATAAATAATTCTAAAAACACTATTTATGGACAAATTGAATTTGTTGATATTGCAGGTATAGTAAAAGGAGCTAGTAAAGGCGAAGGTTTAGGAAATCAATTTCTATCTAATATTAGAGAAGTTGATGCTATAATTCATGTCGTAAGGTGTTTTACTGATAATAATATAACACATATTTATAATAGAATTGACCCTATAAATGATATTGAAATAATAGAAAGTGAATTAATTTTGTCTGATATTTCTAGAGTAGAAAAGGCTCTAGAAAAACTAAAAAAATCTATGAAAACTTCTAAAGAAGAGTTTAGAAAAGAATTTGATATTTTATCTAAAGTTAAGGTAAACCTAGAAAAAGAGGCTACACATATTTATAATGAATTTGATGAGGAAGAATTATCTATAATAAAAAATATTGGACTGCTAACTAGTAAACCAATAATGTATGTCTCTAATGTAAATGATGATGCATTAGAAGAAGGTAATAATTTTTCTAACTTAGTTGAAAATCATGTCTCAAAGAAAGGTTTTAAGTCTATAAAAATTTCTTCAAAAATTGAAGAAGAACTATCTTCTTTTGACGATATAAAAGAGAAAGAAAACCTAATGCAAAGTTTAGGAATAAAAAGATCTGGTCTAGACTTATTTATTGCTGAAGGATTTAAACTACTTAACTTAATAACTTTTTTTACATCTGGTCATAAAGAAAGCAAAGCTTGGACTATTCCGGAAGGATCATTAGCTCCAGATGCAGCTGGAACAATTCATTCAGATTTTAAAAAAGGTTTTATAGCAGCAGAAGTAGCAAGGTATGATGATCTAATTCAATCAGGATGTAATTTAAATGCTAAAAATATGGGACTGGTTAAAACCCAAGGAAAAGAATATATAGTTCAAGACGGCGATGTTATTTTATTTAGATTTAATGTATAATTAATTATGAATAGGAAAGATTTAAATTTTTTTAGTTCAGCGGATGATTTTTCGATTCCATATTTTGAATATGCACCAGAAAATAATACAAAGTCTTCTATTGTAATGGTTTATGAAATATTTGGAGCTACAAATCATATTCATAATTTTGCAAAATTATTAGCTAATAAAGGATATTTGGTTTATGTACCAGATATATTTTATAGAATAGAGAAAAATGTAAATTTGGGATATAATAAAGATGGTTTTGATAAAGGGTTATCTTTGAAAGATAAACTTGGCTGGGATTATCCAGTTATGGACATAGTAGCATTAGCCTCAATGTTAAAACAAAAATATAAAGTTGCTTGTATTGGTTTTTGTTACGGAGGCTCAATAGCATGGAGAGCAAGTCAAAAAAGCTTTTTATTTGATAAAACTGTTTGCTATTACGGTTCAAGTATCCCAGATTTTTTAGATAAGAAAATTAATAATCCAACAATGGTTCACTTTGGTAAATTAGATGTTGGTATTCCAGAGGAAAAAATCAAAAAAGTGAGAGATTTCTCTAAAGAGCAGAATTTTGAGATAGTTATACATGAATATGAAGGGGCAGATCATGGGTTTAATTGTGAGGATAGAAAATCTTTCCATGAATCTGCATCTAAATCTTCATTAGAGAGAAGTATAGAATTTATAGAAAAAAATAATGATTAAATATTTTTATTATATTAATACTTTTATTATATTTTTTATAAAATTTAGTCTACTTTATGCTATCGAAGCTCCTAAAAATCTTTTTATAAATGATATTGAAACTTCAAATCTTAATTTAGAAGTAGAGCTGAATGATAGATTAACTGTACATTATGAGGGATGGGTTTTCGATAAAAGTATAAATACAGATGATTACTGTAGTGCAAAGGGAAATAAATTTGACAGCAGCAAAAAAAAACCTTTTAGACCAAACCCTATAATTTTTAATTTTAAAATTGGAAAAGGTCTTCTGATTCCTGGTTGGGAATTAGGTCTCCTTAAAATGAAAAAAGGAAGTAAAAGATGTTTAGTAGTTCCGTATCAATTGGCCTATGGTCATAGAAGTTATAATATGATTCCACCCTATTCTACACTTATTTTTGAAATAGAATTGATAGAAATTGAAAAAAATAATAAGGAGAATAAATGATTAAAAAAAAACCAATTTTAGGTATTATTGGAGGAAGTGGTTTATATAAGTTAAAAGATCTTAGTAATCATAATTGGACTTCAGTTACTACTCCGTTTGGAAATCCCTCAGATAAAATATTAAAAGCTAAATATAAAAGTTTAGAAGTAATGTTTTTACCTAGACATGGCAGTAATCATAATATCTCTCCAAATAAAATTAACTATAGGGCAAATATTTTTGCCTTAAAAAAATTGGGGGTAACAGATATAATTTCAGTTTCTGCAGTGGGAAGTTTAAAAAAAAATCATAAACCTGGAGATTTTCTTTTAGTAGATCAATTTATTGATAGAACTCTTAATAGAGAAAGAACATTCTTTAATGATGATTTAGTAGCTCATGTCTCTTTGGCTAATCCTATATCTAAAAAGCTTGCTAAGTTAATTTATGATTCTAGTAATAGTAAGCAAAGAGTTAAATTTGGAGGAACCTATATAGCTATTGATGGACCGCAATTTTCTACCTACGCAGAGTCGTTATTATTTAAGAGTTGGGGATGCGATGTTATAGGAATGACAAATATGCCTGAAGCAAGATTGATAAGAGAAGCTGAAATAGGATATGCTTCAATATCAATGGTTACAGACTTTGATTGTTGGCATAAATCTCATTCAGATGTTACAGTTGAACAAGTTTTAGAAGTAATGTTAAATAATAACAATAAAGTTCAAACTTTGCTTATATCCTTTTTTGACAGAGTCTCAAAGCTCAAGACTTGGAATTGGAAAGATCCTATATATAACAATTTAAATACTTCTATTATTACGAATATAAATAAAGTAAATAAAAAAACTTTAAAAAAGCTAAATCCACTTCTGAAAAGATTTTTGCATCATAAAAAAATTTCTATTTAACATCTTTCCAAACTTTTTTATAAGATAAAAAGAAAAAGAAAGTCATAATTATTAAAAATATTATTACTTTAATTCCAGAAGACTTTCTTTTTTCTAACTCAGGCATAGATGCCCAAGTTAAAAAAGTAACAACATCAATAATTTCCTGTTCTAATGTTGGTTTCGTTCCATCTTGATATTCCACATCATCACCATAGAGAGGTTGTGGCATCGCAATTATATTACCAGGCATATATTTATTATAATATCCTTCGCCCGCTTCAAAACCTTCAGGGGCCTCCTCATAACCTAATAGCAGAGATCTGAGGTAATTAGCTCCATTTTTTCTAGCTTTTATCATCAAAGTTAAGTCAGGAGGGTATGCACCATTATTAGCTGCTTTTGCTGCCTCTTCATTAGGATATGGCTCTACAAAATTATCAGAATAAACTGCTTCTCTTTTATTAACTTCACCGTTTTCATCTGGTATATCATTCACCAAAAATTGCTTAGCTATTTTATTAATTTGATTTTTATTATAACCAATTTCTTCTAAATTTCTGTATGCTAAATGTTTCATCCCATGACAAGACGCACATACTTCAGTAAAAACTTGCAACCCTCTTTGAGCACTGTTCTTATCTAGACTACCAAATATACCATTAAAGGAGAATTTATAATCCATAGGCTTGGTAATATCAGAGGCTGCAAATATAAACTTACAAAAGTAAAAGATTGAAAATATTAAAATAAATTTTTCCTTCATAAATATTACTACTCTGTTAAAACTGGTTTACTTATACTTGATGGTAAAGGCCTAGTCTTTTCATAAAAACCTAGTAATGGCATGATAATTAAGAAGTGCAGAAAATAATAGAATGTTGCCACTCTTCCAATTAAAATATATGTCCCTTCAACAGGTTTACTTCCAATCCACCCTAAAATAATAGCATCTACTAAAAAAAACCAAAATAATACTTTGTAAATTGGTCTAAAAGTAGCTGATCTTACCTTACTAGTATCAAGCCAAGGCAATAAAAATAATACAAAAATTGCACTAAACATAGCAATGACTCCTCCTAATTTATCTGGAATCGCTCTCAAAATTGCATAAAAAGGTAAAAAGTACCATTCAGGAACGATGTGTGCAGGAGTTTTTAAGGGATCAGCTGGTATATAATTATCAGGATGACCTAAATAATCAGGAGCAAAGAAAACAACAGTAAAGAAAATTGTTAATGCTACACCTAATCCAAAAAAATCTTTTACGGTATAATAAGGATGAAAAGGAATACTATCTTGAGGTCCTTTTCTGTCTATTCCAAGTGGGTTGTTGGAACCATGAGTATGTAATGCTACAATATGCAAAATCACAACTCCTACAATTAAAAATGGTAATAAGAAATGAAGAGTATAAAATCTACTGAGAGTTGGATTATCAACAGAATATCCACCCCATAACCACTGAACAATATTCTCCCCTACATGCTGTTGCCATCATTAACAATAATATAATTATACCTAACCACCATAATAATTCTCTGGGAGCTTTGTATGACCCATAGTAGAGCCCTCTAAATATGTGAATGTATACTACTATAAAGAAAAATGACGCTCCATTCATGTGAACATATCTTATTAACCACCCATGATTTACATTTCTCATAATGTGTTCAATGGAAGAAAATGCATGGTCTACATGCGCTGTATAATGCATAGATAACATTATGCCAGTAATTATTTGAACTAATAAAAAAAATCCAGCTAGTGAACCAAAGTTCCACCAAT
>CAYTJO010000025.1:5991-10832 GCA_964438215.1 uncultured Rhodospirillaceae bacterium | reverse complement strand
ATAATTACTAAATCGTAACCAGCCAATGCGTCTAGCTCTGCGGCATTGGGACTAGAAAGGTGAAGCCACGAACCCAACGCTTTCCCACCAGTTGACATAATACTATTGAGTGCATTCCTATGGTACATTTACTTGCCTCATACAAAGTTCTAGGAAAAAAAATTCTATCATAGCTTATCTTGTATAGAAGCTAGTTAGATCGATTGAAATCGGCACTTATTGATCGAGTCATGACATCAACAATTAATCCCTCCGATGTTAAGAATCTGATCGGCGAGTTACGTACGATCATCGGAGATGTCGATCGAGTCACTACTTCTCCATCGATACTCAAGCACCACGGAAAGGACGAGTCGTACCATAAACCATGCCCACCGGATGCAGTAGTATTTGCTCGCCATACTGAAGAAGTTAGTAAAGTAGTCAGTGCGTGCTCTCGCTATCAAGTTCCCGTTATTCCTTTCGGCGTAGGTACCTCTTTGGAGGGACACGTCTGTGCGATCAATGGCGGAATTTGTCTAGACCTTAGTGGTATGAATCAAATTTTGGAAGTAAATACAGACGATCTTGATGCAACTGTTCAGGCAGGTGTCTCCCGTGACCAGTTGAATCAACACCTAAAAGATACAGGATTATTTTTTCCAATGGATCCTGGCGCTAATGCGACACTCGGTGGAATGGCAGCAACCAGGGCTTCCGGCACCAACGCAGTGAGATATGGGACCATGCGTGAAAATACAATGGGTCTGACTGTCGTTCTTCCGGATGGACGTATCATTACGACTGGTGGCCACGCCCGCAAATCGTCTGCCGGCTATGATCTTACCCGACTAATAGTAGGCTCTGAGGGAACGCTAGGAGTCATTACCGAGGTAACTGTCCGGCTGCATGGTATCCCCGAGTCAATTGCAGCCGCAGTGTGCAATTTTCCAACGATCGAAAATGCTGTTGACACGGTGATCTTAACAATCCAGTCTGGAATACCAATTGCTCGCATCGAATTACTTGACGAAGTTGAAATTGAGGCGGTTAACAACTATTCAAAATTAAATTACGCTGTACGGCCCACTTTATTCCTTGAGTTCCATGGCTCGGACTACGGAGTTCCTGAACAGATTACTGAGTTTGAATCTTTAAGCGCTGAATTTGGTGGCTCATCTTTGGAATGGACAACGAATACTGAGGAGCGGACTGTGATGTGGCAGGCGCGTCACGACGTAACGTATGCAAATTTGGCATTGCGCCCAGGAGCGAAACTCTGGGCAACTGATGTTTGTGTGCCAATTTCTGCATTAGCCGGATGTATCACCGATACAAAACGGGATATAGAGGCCGCATCATTTCCAATCGCATTAGTTGGGCACGTGGGTGACGGTAATTTCCATACGGCTATGATCATTGATCCGGATAATCCAGCAGAGATCGAAGAGGCGACGGAGCTGAATGAACGTCTCATCAGCCGCGCTCTCAGCGTTAAAGGTACCTGTACGGGTGAACACGGCATCGGCTTAGCGAAAATCGAGCACTTACAAGCGGAGCATGGTCAAGGCGTTGATGTAATGAAGACAATCAAACTAGCCTTGGATCCTAATGGCATTATGAATCCTGGGAAGATTTTTTCGAGCTTTGACGAAGATATTCGATATGATGGATAACAAATCTATCGACACAACAGATCTATCAGATGGGGCCGTTTTTATTGAAGGTTGCTATTTACCCATAACTGAAGCAAAAGTGTCGATGTTTGATTTTGGATTTACTCGCTCTGATACGGTCTATGACGTAGCTCACGTGTGGAAAGGATGTTTTTTCCGTATCGAAGACCACCTCACGCGATTTTTTCGATCTATGAGTATCGCTCGGATGTCAATCCCATATACCAGCGATGAGGTTCGAGAAATTCTCATAGAATGCGTCTGCCACACGAAACTACGCGATGCTTACGTTGCGATGATATGCACACGCGGATTGCCCGTTAAGGGGAACCGTGATCCTCGGCACTGTATCAATCGATTTTACGCTTATGCTATCCCATACATTTGGATAGCAACACCTGAGCAACGTGAACGAGGAATCCATATCTTTATAAGTACAATACCTAGAACTTCCCGCTACTCAGTTGATCCAACAGTAAAAAATTACAATTGGCGAGATATGTCCCATGGATTGCTCGAAGCTTTCGATCAAGGGGCAGAAACTGTGGTGATGTTAGATTCTGATAACAATGTGAATGAGGGACCGGGCTTCAATATTTTTGTTGTAACCGATTCCCAGGTATTTACGCCAGAGAGTGGCGTGCTGGAAGGTATTACCCGCCTGACAGTTCTTGAACTATGCGACATGATCAACATACCAGTGACCCAAAAACAGATATCTAGCGAACAGTTGCTCAACGCAGATGAGGTATTCATTACTAGCACTGCTGGAGGTATTATGCCTGTCAGTAGAGTTAATAATAACGTCGTGAACGATGAAATTCCGGGAGCAATTACTCAGCGCTTGACGGAATTATATTGGTCGAAGCATGGGCCACAATGGTACGGTATGCCAATAACCTATACCTAGATAAGGCATGATTGATGGCAATGGTATTTCATAGTTTGGTTGATGACCCGATGGAGTGGGAGCAGGAGTTGCATAACCAAATGCCGGGCCTCGACTACCGAGTATGGCCAGATGCAGGGAATTTGGATGATATCGAAATAGCCTTAGTGTGGAAGCCGCCATTTGGCATGCTTGAGGAATTGACAAATCTGAAGTTAATCCTCTCGCTTGGGGCGGGTGTTGATCATTTGCTCGATTATCCAGGCCTGCCCCCCGTCCCTATCGCCCGACTTATTGACAAATACTGCAGTACAGCAATGACTGAATACGTCCTCCTACAAGTCATGCGATTCCATCGGGCAGATCACGTTTTTCGGACTCAGCAGCAACGTAAGGAGTGGACCTTTCACCAACCCAATATTGCCCGTGATCGTGAGATCGGTATTATGGGTCTTGGAACCTTGGGGATGGAAGCGGCTAAGACTTTGGTAGCACTAGGTTTCAATGTGCGTGGTTGGAGTCGTAGTCGTAAAACATTAGAGGGTGTAGTCTCTTACTGTGGGAATCAAGAGCTTCATGAATTTCTTTCAGCGACCGAGATTCTTATTTGCATGCTCGCACTCACTCCAGAAACTAATAGCATCCTAAATTCCACGACCTTATCGTTGCTGCCGCGTGGAGCATCGGTTGTGAATGTGGGTCGTGGTGATCATATAGTTGAAGATGATTTAGTTGAGCTTCTGAATTCTGGTCATATCTCTGCAGCTGCGCTAGACTGTTTCCGACGAGAACCGTTAGATGAAAGTAGTCCATTCTGGAATCACCCCAACGTTTTCATTACCCCACACGCAGCAACTGGTACTTATGCTCCATCAGCGGCAAAGCACGTGGTTGAAAATATCCGTCGTTTTTATGATGGGGAACCGCTGCTCAATCAGCTAGATATGTCGAAAGGGTATTGATTATCAAAATGGAAACCGCACGAGACAATCAAATTCATGGGGAAGTGAGTGCAATAGAAATTCGAGATGCTGACAAATGGTTTGGCGATAATCATGTTCTACGGAAGGTCACTTTAACAATAGAGCCTGGTCAAGTCGTGGTTATCTGTGGCCCGTCAGGCTCCGGTAAAAGCACATTGATACGCTGTATTAATCGACTGGAGTCAATTCAGGGTGGAGAGATTTCCGTGTTCGGGCAACCTGTCAATCAATCTCGACGAAACCTCTCAATACTTCGCTCCCAAATAGGGATGGTATTTCAAGCCTTCAACCTTTACCCTCATAAAACAGCTCTAGAAAACGTTACACTCGCGCCTATTAAGGCAAAAGGCCTCAGTAAACAAAAGGCTCAAGAGCTAGCGATGGCGTTACTTGAAAGAGTCGACATAGCGGAAAAGGCGGACTCGTATCCCGCCTACCTTTCAGGTGGCCAACAACAACGTGTTGCTATTGCACGCGCGCTTGCTATGGAGCCAAAAATAATGTTATTTGATGAACCAACATCTGCCCTCGATCCAGAAATGATTAACGAGGTTTTGGAAGTAATGGCTAGCCTCGCAAAAGATGGCATGACGATGATCATCGTTACCCATGAGATGGGTTTCGCAAAGCGTGTCTCGGATCGCATTGTGTTTATGGACGAAGGAGAAATAATAGAGCAAGGCAATCCTGAAAAATTTTTCTCATCACCTGACTCGGAAAGGACAAAACTATTTTTGTCAAAGATTCTGGTACATTAGAATCACAGATCTTACAATCTTTCTAATTATCCTAGTGATCGATTAGTTACATCGATATCCGAGTACCAACGTCCAGCCTGATAGCTCGTTTATACAGTTCAACAGCAGTAACAAGGTCCTCTAACGCTATCCCGAGATTATATGTAAGAATGCGCTGTTCAGTAGCGGTTCGGATACCCTTTCGATGACAGACTAAGTCTGCAATCTCAGCGTCAATTCGCTCTACACCATCGAAATGCCCTTTGCTTTGTTCATCTAGTAATTGTCTTTTGTCATCTGTAATAACAAGGTCCATGTTTCTTACTGTTTCTGGACACCAACTCGCATCATAGTCGATACTAATTCCAAGGCAGCCGGCTTTGATCCAATCTGGTTTAATCACCGGGGTCGCATCTTTGCGGATCACCCCTCCCGTAATCTCGATATCAGCCTCCCGTACTGCTTTTTCCGGCGTGGCCACCGCTATTACGTCTATTTTGCATTTGTCCGACATCTCCCGAGAATAATGCTTAGCGACTTCAGGCTCAGAGTCGAATGCAAAGCAACGAATAATTGT
>CAYTJO010000025.1:0-5981 GCA_964438215.1 uncultured Rhodospirillaceae bacterium | reverse complement strand
CAGAATGCCTTCTAGATGTTTGCGACCCTGAACACCGCACCCAATCATGCCAAGCGTCTTGACGTTCGCATTAGCCTGATAGCGTGTGACCAATATTGACGCTGCAGCAGTACGTTCGGCGGTAATCCACGTAGAGTCCATTACAGCAACTGGCTCTCCGGTGGCATCATTTACCAGAATGAATAGACCAAGAATCGAGGGTAGGCCAGATAAAAGATTATCTTGATTTCCACTCTGCCACTTACAACCAGCGTATCCAAGATATGGTGCGACGCTGACCATTGAACTATAAAAACGAATTGGAGAACGATGTTCGAATATTTTTGGCGGCATCTGTGTTGCTCCACCAGCTTTCCGTCGAAACATATGTTCGAGTAAATCTACAATATCTAACATCGACAATCCGAGTGAAGCCATCTGTTTGGCGTTGAGAAAAAGAATATCGTCTGACTGTCGAATCAAACTCTTATTTGTCATGCGAAAATTTAAAAATATTAGTCGGCATCCTACATTTTATTTTTTACTGCTCTTCAGAAAAACACAGGACCCCTGTTCGCTAATTAATCTTTGCTCAAAGACTTCATCAGATTGGATATCTCGTTAAGCGTTTCCAGATTGGTAATCGTATTAACAACGTGATCCTTCTTAGCTGCAGTCAACCGATCGTCAACGCACGTTGAAAATTTTTGATAAAACTCTTCGTTCGTAAATGGATTTCTTGGATCTCCTTTTTGATAATCTACGCGCTTTTGAAATTGTTTTCCGTCTGTGGTTCTCAGGGTCGCTATTGCCGGCATTGACATTGGCCGCAATGGTATCTTATCGAGTTCACTATCTCCTTGAGCCGTGACCTTATCTGCTAACGCTAGTATTTCGGGGTCATCTAACCGACCTGGATCAAAATCCTCCAGACGTATGTCTCCCTTTTTATGTAAACCTAGCGATAGGCAGTAAGGCAAACTCATCTGTGCATCTAGCTCTACCTGTGGACGATATTTACGGGTCGAATCACCCTGATAGTTGACGACATATGGAATCAAAAAAGATTTCATTCGAAAATGAAGGCTAGCAATGTCTGGGATTGCCAGATCGGACTCATCAAGAATAGCGAGAGCCGCTTCAAGAGGTGCGGCATTCCCATCGCAAAATGGATATCGCTTGACCGACGTGTCCAATATGTCGAATCGAGTTCCCAAGTCTTCAAGAAGCTTCTCTGGTTTTCCTCCAGCTGAATACACTTTAAACACGCCAAAATCACCCTCAAAGATACTTTTCGGTCCGGTCATACCGCCAACCGCCAAGTGAGCAGCCAGCAGGCCCCCGTGTGCCGCTTTAGCGACGTGGTACCGTTTGGTATCCGTACCATCTTTTAAAAATTCAATAGTACCGCCTGCATAGCTTCCAGCAATACCAAAGGCATTCGCGATCTCTTGGACATTCATCCTAAGTAGCTTAGCGGCTATTGCAACCGCAGCAAAACCTCCACATACCGCAGTCGGTTGCAGGCCACGCATATAGAGCTCTTGAGAATTAGCTGCGACAGCAACTCTGGTGGCTACGTCATACCCGAGGGCCGTAGCCGCCAAGATTTCCTTACCACTGCTCCCCATGCTTTCCGCCAGGGCGAGGACCACGGGCGGAATAATCCCTCCAACTTGGATGCCTGCAAGATCATCATTAAAATCCATACTATGTACAAAAGTAGCATTAGTAAGTACAGCGGTTAGATCGGGCACCTTTTCACCGTAGTACCAGATCGTAGCTTCTGGAGTACCTCCATGTTTGCGAGCCAATTTCAACACTGCATCGCACCACGGCTTGCTGCAACTGGCAATACAAACTCCAATTGCGTCCAAAAGACAATATTTAGCTTTCTCTACCACTGCTGGAGGCATATCGTTGTAATCGAACTGAACTATGTACTCGGCAAGTTTTTCTGCCAGATAAGTCATATTTCAATTGTCTCCTTAACGGTCGAGATAGAATTAACTACGCTGCAGTTGATGGATATTTACCATGGTAACCAACGACCAGCATCTTCCGTTACAGCGCGCTCATAAATGTTCTGTGCCAGTGCGATATCGTGAAGACTTAACCCAGCGTTTATGCACATTATTCGATCCTCATCCGAGGCACGCCCTTCAGATTTTCCAAGCATCACATCTCCCAACTCTGCGTCAAGCCGTAGTGGCTTATTCTGGAAAAATCCATGTTCTGCGAATGACATCGTCTGAGCGAAGTCATCTGTAATAACTTTATCCATGGCGTCTCTGCTCTCAGGCGTCCAATAAGATCCTACATCAGCCGGCAATGCAAGTGACCCCTTCTTCACCCAAGCTGGTTGCACAATAGGGTCCGAACTCTTTTTAAACTGTGTACATGTAATTAAGATGTCTGATTCTCGGATAGCAGATTCTGGGTCCTAAGAAGGCGCAATTGTCACCGCAGATTTGTCGTTGCAATACTCCACAAAGCTAGTCATTGCATTGCTCTGAAGGTCAAAAACTTTTATTACTTCTAATTCTGGTACAGCATTTGTCTCGACCAATGCATCAAAATGAGAACGCCCCTGCAGACCGAGCCCAATGATCGTTGCAACCCTTGGTTTGCGTGGGCCGAGGTACTTTAGTGCCGTGAGGGCGGCACAAGGTGTACGTAATGCTGTAATCCAAGAACAATCCATTACAGCCCGGGGTGAACCATCACTTGAGTTTGTTAAGATAATTAAACCGATATTGTTAGGCAAACCGCGTCCAGGATTGTCCTCAACGTTGCTTTGCCATTTAATGCCAGAGACATCGATTGACTCGATGTAACCAGGTTATGCATGAACATACATCTCATCTCTAGGAGTTACCCGCGTTTTAGCAGGCATCTGTGTCCTACCTTCAGCCTTTTCTCGTGTGCAACTTTCGCAAATCTCAACTATTTGCCGATAAGTAGGCCTCAAAGAGTACACTTCTACATTCGACAAATATAAAAATTCGACTATCTTTGACATAGATCCTTTCCTCCAATAGAAAATCAGTCCTTACGTTTATTGTTTAGCGCTTATGTCGCCCAGAAAATTGATAACTTTATATCAAGGTCTATATCGCAACATTGGTGGAACTGACTTTAGGCGCCCATTCCCATTTTTTTTCGAGATAACGACCCCAACGAGTTAGCCCATAGCAGAATATAAAATACACTAACCCTACAAACCCAAAAATTTCCATAGGGTAAATCAACTCCCTATTGTTTACTAAGACCGCAGCCCGCATAAACTCGAGAATACCCAACATCGATACAATTGATGTATACATGAATAAGTTCACAAATCGGTTAATGAGTGCAGGTACCACGGTTGCAATTGCTTGCGGAAAGATAACATGACGAAGCGTATGCCACAATCCGAGGCCTGTAGCGTTAGCAGTATCCCACTGGCCTTTTCCAACTGACTGAATACCTCCTCTAATATCCTCGCTCATATAAGCGCCATGATATATCGCAAGCGCGATTGTAGCGCTTTGAAATGGGGATAAATCAATCTGCAGCAATTTGGGTATTAGGAAATACATCCAGAATAGAAATGCAAGGGAAGGTACGCCTCTAATACATATAGATAACCCGAGCGCTATCTTCCTCACGGATTTAATCGGCGTTAATGATAAAGAGCCCAATACCATTCCGACACAGGCAGCGGCTGCACCCATTATTGCCGACAAATAAAGAGTGAGAGCTAATCCCCCAAAGGGTCCGTGGGGAAATGGCCCCCACAAAAGGTAGGGTAGATTGTTAACTATAATTTCCATTCAACAATCTCTGCGTTATTTTCTTCTACCAAGATATTCTAAATATCGAAATATCTGATTTATGACAAGGGATATTGTTAGATATACAACTGTGACAGCAGTCATTGCTTCGAAACCACGAAACGTTACAGCCTCTAGTTCCTGCGCCTGCCAAGTAAGCTCGGTTAAACCTATCGTCATCGCCAACGATGTGCTCTTCATTACATTCAACATCTCATTTGACATGCCAGGTAATATCACTGGACCCAACTGTGGAAAAACGATAGAAATAAAACTCTGCCTTCTGGTGAGGCCTGTAGCGAGAGCTGATTCAATCTGTCCAATCGGAATTGACTCAATCCCAGCTCGGACAACCTCGGCGCTAAAGGCTCCCATTACTGTAGCAATAGTAAGAATTGCTACAGTTCCTTCATAGCCGTGGGAATAAATAAACGGGTAGTCGGGTGGTGGGAACAAGGCTGGCAATCCAAAGTACCAGAAGAACAACTGAACAAGTAATGGGATATTTCTGAAGAAAGTAACGTAAGCCAGTCCAAACTGCCTTAGTACTCTAAATCCGCTCACTTGGAACAGGCCAACAGTCACACCGATCAAACTTGCGCCAACTATCGAGTAAATAGAAATGACTACCGTAACCCTGAGGCCAGCCAGAATACCGAGACGGAATTCATCACTAATTAGAAATTGCCAATCGATCTCCATAATAAATTACCGCTATTCGACACTATTGTTCTTATATATCGTTAATCAAGACGCGCGAACTCAGCCTGGTGAAAATTAACCACCAGGCTGAGTTTTTGTACTCCAATTACTGCCAGGGACGAATGAAATTAAACTATATCAAATCCTACAAATTGATCGACATCAACACAGCAAAGCACCGCAAGTGCTTCTAGGAAATGTCAGTTCTTCAGACCCTCTCAAGGCCATAATTCCGGAACCTGCACGGCTAATCCGTACTCGCTTTCAGTACCTAGCCATTTGTTCCAGATAGTCTCAAACGTTCCGTCCTCAGCCATTGCTTGAAGTGTAAAATTCAAAGTATCTCGCCACTCAGAGTCATCCTGTCGGACACCCATTGCAATAGGTTCTCGACTAAGGTAAGGCCCAACGATTTCGTATTCATTATCGGGGTCAGATGCCGCAAACTTGCCTAATATGAACTCAGTCGATGTGTAAGCATCCGCTAGACCTTGCTTGAGCGCAAGAAAACATTGTGGATGTTCTTGGTAAACGAGAGTCTTCGCTTCTGGGGCAACTTTGCGAATGATATCCAGATTAGTTGAACCTTGGTTTGTAGTGACCGTCTTGCCTGCTAAATCTTTATGACTCCGTATGCTACTTCCTTTTTTAACGAGGAGTCTCATCCCATCAGTAACATAGGTGATAGTAAAGTCAATGACCTTGTCACGCTTCCGTGTATGAGTAGTTGCGGCAATTAACATATCAACTTTTCCAGACTCAAGCATTGGAATTCGAGTCTTTCCGGTTACCGAGACCAGCTCAACACCTACATCCAACCGTGAAGCGATCTCATTTAACAAATCAATATCAAGACCAACGTTCTTACCATTCTCATCCACATAACCAAACAGTGGTACATCGAAACGGACTCCAGCAATTATTTTACATCTCTCTTTAACAGCATCAAGGGTTCCTGCTATTGCGCTCTGCCCCCATCCGGCAACCATCATGCCAACTAAAGCTACTGCACCTACGAGATGTTTTACCTTAAACATAGCTACTCCTCCGTTAGATTAATACTATGGTCCAGCGCAAAGAACACTTTACTAAACATCTAAATTCGTCAGACACGTCTACAGGAAACGATTACGCTAAAAGTCAAGTAGTCGTTTTGAATTTACGGCCGACAGTCATTTGATCGGTGCCTCAATGCTCTGTAAATTACATGTTACTTAATTGCGTTAGATGAAACAAGAACGACTAGCTAATATACACTTTCTCTGCCAATTCCATAATGTATTTGTTTGGCTCCATATTCCCTCACTTACCGCCCACAACTCTGGAACTCTAAATAATCGCTCCACTGTATGGGCAGGATATATATTATGAGAGTGAGTTAGATGGGGTTAGAGTGTCTTGTGAAACACTGCTGACACAGTCAGGGTTAAAATAAGGTTCCTAGAGGGCTTTTTGATGGAAGCCTAAGATCTAGAAAACGATGAG
>CAYTJO010000024.1:0-11041 GCA_964438215.1 uncultured Rhodospirillaceae bacterium | reverse complement strand
TTTAATCATCCTGTTGTAACTATTGATTTATTTTTTTCTGAAATAGTAAATACTATAAATGGAGAAGGTCTTTTATAAATTTCATCAATATTACTTTTATTTAAAACCTTTGAGCTTAGTCTGGAAGATGAAAATACTTCGTATGGTCCTGTAAAATCTAAAATTTCTACATCATTAAAAATAAATATTCCTACGTTAATTTTCACTAAAGCAACATTCTCCAATAAAACTTGTTTTAAAAAAAAAATATACTAAAATTAATATAGTGGAAATTTTTAAAAAATATAACCATTTAAAAAAACAAGTTAAATTAGCAGAAAAAAAAAGAACAGTCATGAGAGATGAGAAATCTTGGTTAGACTTGAGAAAATTAAAAAAATTAAAGTTGGCTGCTAAAGATAGTATTAATAATATTTAACTTTTTTATTTATCTTAAAAAAACTTCTGATAAAGTTTTAAGGTTAACTATTCTATGAGTAATAACTTTCTTGTTTTTAGCTTTTTTGTCATTAAACTCGCTGCTAGGATTTAGGTCATTAAGTGATTTTTTTAAAGCATGTTTGTTCCAAAGTTTAAAAATGTTTCTATCATCAACTTTTTCTATGAAGTCTGTTGGTCCTAGATCAACGTCACTTTTAAAAAACTTTGTTATTGTCTTATTTTTACTTTGTGAGTAGTCAAAGTAAATAGTAAAAAAAATTTTATAATAATTATCCATCTTAATATATTAGCTTAATTTATTTTCTTAACAATTAAAAATGGCGCCCTTACAGGGACTCGAACCCCGAACTCGGTCTTAGGAGGACTGTGTTATATCCAGTTTAACTATAAGGGCATTACTTAATTATAATTGATTTTTTAAAAAAATAATAATTAATAATTTTTTTGAAAAAGCAACACAGCATATAAAAAAATCATTATTTATTTATTTTTAAACAAAAATAGTGTTAAAAATATTATTAGTTTAGAAAAAGGAAATTTTATAATGGCAATGACTATACACCAAATGAGAATTTTTTGGGCTGTTTCTCAAGCTAAATCTTATACTAAAGCTTCAAAGATGCTTGGTTTAGCTCAACCCTCACTATCACAACAAATTTCAAAATTAGAAGACGAGTTAGGATCTAAGCTATTTGACAGAGTTGCTGGAAAAATTGAGCTAACAGAAGCTGGAAAATTTTTATATTCTAAGACCGAAAAGATATTAGCAAATATTGAAGAAACAGAAGAGGGTTTAAAAGAATTTTCTCAAAAAACAAGAGGCGTAATAAAGGTAGGAATGTTATCTTCTGTTGCAAGAAATATTCTTCCTCCGTCCGTTAAGATCTTTTCAAAAATTTTTCCTAATGTAGAAATTAATGTTTTAGAGGTAGCGCCTGCAGAGGCAATTGATTTATTATATGCGAGACAGTTAAATGTTGCCGTAGTTGCAGTAGATTCTATAGCTGCATCTAATTTATCTTTTTTTTCAAATGAAGTTTTTTCTGACCCTTATGTTTTGGCAGTGCCAAAAAATTTAAACTTAAGCTCTATTAAAAATATTAATGAGTTAGATAAAAAAGAAGAGAGCATTCTTAGGTCTACAATTCTTTTTGAGTTTGGAAGCCAACATAAAAAAAGAATCGATGATTGGTTTAAAAAAAATATAGGAGATGTAAAAATATTAGCACACACTAGGTCTTATGAAGTCGCCTTATCATTGGTAGAGGCCGGTTTAGGTGTTGTAGTTTTGCCAGCTTTAACTGCTGTAGTTGGTGCTGGACGTGTATATGATGTTAATTTATATGAGACTAAGATAATGCACAGAAGACTTGTGTCTTTAACTCCTAATCAATTAGCAAAAATTGAGCCTTCAAAAACATTTATTAAAAGCCTAACTGAAGCTGGTAAAAAATTATCTTTACCAAAAATAAATAAAATTCCTCCCTTTCTTAAAAATTCTAATAATGGTAATTAATAGGATTTTAATATATAAGGAATTAAGGAAATAATTGCATGGAAGTTTTTTTTTGGGGAGTAAGAGGTAGTATTCCTACACCTGGTAAAGCGTTTTCAGTTTACGGTGGGAACACCTCTTGCGTTGAAATTAGGTTAAATGATTATAGTCTAATTTTTGATATGGGTTCAGGTTTGAAGAATCTTGGTGATAGCTTAGTAGAAAGAAAAATTAATAATTTTGATATTTTAATTTCGCATTTTCATTATGACCATACTTGTGGCCTTCCGTTTTTTAAACCTGCATTTATTAAAGAATTTAATTTTACTTTAAGATCAGGAAGAAAAGATATTTTAGAGATACTAGATTCTCAGATAAGCAGTCCATCATTTCCAATTACAATCCAAGAGTTTGTAGCAAATATTAAATATGAGAATTTTAATATAGGGAAAAAATTTTTTTTGAAAGAAAATATCAAAATAAATACTCTTGCATTAAACCATCCTGACGGAGCTGTAGGATATAGAGTCGAATATAAGGGAAAATCAGTATGCTATATCACTGATCATGAGCACAAAGTAAATATCAAAAATCAGAGCCTAATCAAATTTATAGAAAATAGTGACCTTTTAATCTATGACTCTACATACAAAGATAGTGAGTTTAGCAACTATGTTGGCTGGGGACATTCCACTTGGCAGGAAGGTGTTAGAATAAGTAATTATGCTAGTGTAAAAAAATTTTTTATATTTCATCATAACCCAGATAACAAAGACAAAGATATGAAAAAAATTGAAGAAGAGAGTAAATTGTTAGGGGATAATATTGTAGTTGCAAAAGAAGGAATGTGTGTAAAAATATGAATATGAAAAATGACCAAAAACAAAAATTTTTGCCAGATGACTATATTTTCAAACAAGGTGATAAAGGTGACAAAGCCTACCTATTACTTGATGGAAGAGTTGCTATTGAAGTAAATAATAAAAAAGTAGCAGAAATATCTGAAATGGAAATTTTTGGCGAGATGTCTTTAATTCTTAACAAACCTAGAACAGCTAGCATAAAAGCCTTAAAGCCATCAATAGTGTTACCTATTGATCAAAAAATTTTGAAGGATTTGTTGTCTGGATGTCCTCCAGTGATATCTTCTTTAGTGAAACAACTAGCCTATAGATTATCTCAATGTGATCAAGAAATACAGTCTTTGAAAAGGAAAATTTAATTAACTTCCTTTATAACTTTAACATAAGTAGATAGTCCTGGAACTATTTTACCTTTTAGTGCTTGAGGTATGTTAATTGTAATTTTGATTGGAATCCTTTGCACTACTTTAATAAAGTTACCAGAGGCATTTTGAGGAGGTATTAAACTAAAGGAAGATGCTGATGCTGGAGAAATAGATAGCACCTTCCCTTTTATTTCAAAATTGGAGTATGCATCAACTGTAATAATAACATCTTGTCCTACTTTAACTTTATTTACTTGCGTCTCTTTAAAATTAGCTATTACCCAAACATCTTCTATTGGAACTACTGACATCATTGGCCATCCATTCTTCATGTACACTCCTGGCTCAACAACCCTATTAGCTATAATTCCATCAATTGGTGACTTTACAGTAGTTGATTGTAAATCTATCAATGACTCTCTAGCTTTAGCTTTCAAAGATTTCTTTTTAGCAATATACCTCAACTTTTCAGACTTTAATTTTTCAAGATTAACTTGAAGCTTTAATATTTCCTTATCAATTACATTGTAGTTAATTTTTGAAGCTTTTATTTCTGTTTCATATTGTTCCACTTTAAAGAAAGATTTATTATAATCAGATTCTGTTTTTTCTAACTTTGATTTAGTTATAGTTTTGTTCTTAAAAAGTTTTTTAAATCTATCTTTCTCTGATTTAAAGTAATTTAATGATGAGAGTTCTGATTCTTTTTTTGCTTTTGCTCCGCTAATTTTTGTTGCTGATAGATTTTTAAGTAGTTTTTTTTCTTCTATTTTAAGTTTTTCTGCATCAATAAGTGCTTCAATTTCTTTAATTTTTGCTTCAGCAGCTTCGTATTCTGCTAATGCTATTTCATACTTAGATAAAAAAGGTTCTTCTTCAAACTTAACTAAAACATCTCCTTTTTTTACTTGGGTATTTAATATTCCTGGAACATTATTCACATACCCTTCTATTCTAGAGGAAATATTTGTAATAGATCCTCTTATGTATGCGTTATCTGTTGTAATATATTTTCCATAATTTCTCTGCCAAAAAGTTACTGACAAAAATATTAATATTAAAGATATAAAAAATATAAAATATAGTCTTTTCATTTGAAATTTAAGTTAAACATAATTTTATGGTATTTAAAATACTAATCTAATGGTGGAGCCGAGGGGGATCGAACCCCTGACCTCGTGAATGCCATTCACGCGCTCTCCCAACTGAGCTACGGCCCCTAAAATTATTCATCAATATTTACTATGGTACTAGTATCATCTTCAGTCTCCATTTCGCCATCAATATTTTCATCTACTACTTTTTCTTCAATAGCATCTTTTTCTATAAGTTCGTCTTTTAAGGTAGTTTTTTGTGAAAAAGGATTTTGAGAAGCTGTAGTTTTCTTGATAAGAGCTTCTATAATAATTTCTTTTTTGCATCTGGGGCATTCTAGTTTAGATCTATTTAAATCATAAAACTTTAATTCTCCACAAGGGCATATACGTCTCTCTCCTCTAAGATTATTATTCATATTGTCTCTCCCACATTAGGATGTTATTTTATTATACTATTAAAATATTTTTAAAATAATTTTTTTTCAATAACTATTTAGTTTCTTACTTATGTATATTTTTAAATCTGGGACCATTAACAACATTAACAAGTTCAATAATATCTATTTTTCAAATAATTGTAGCTTGTCAGGAAAGGTTATGATCCCAGGAGACAAGTCAATTTCTCAAAGAGCCTTAATTATATCACTCGCTAGTATAGGAAAAACAATAATTGAGGACATACTCGATAGTGAAGACGTTTATCGTACTTTAAAAGCGATAAAGCAATTGGGAGCAAAAGTAAAAAAATCTGAAGGTTTTTTAGAGGTTAAAGGAGTAGGTCTAGGAAATCTTATTTCTCCAAAGCAACCAATTTATATGGGAAATAGTGGAACTGGAACTAGGTTGCTTTTAGGGTTAGTGGCAGGTTCCAATGCTTTAGTTACTTTTTTTGGAGACAACTCTCTAACTGATAGGCCTATGGATAGAATAATTTCGCCGTTAGAAGAAATGGGTGCCACAGTAATTAGTTCAAAAAATAAAAGGCTACCCATAACTATTATAGGGGCAAGAGCTAAAGGTTTTGTTCTACCTATAAATTACAAACTTTTAGTCCCTTCCGCACAAGTAAAGTCAGCAATACTTCTCGCTGCTTTATCTGCTAGAGGTACCTCTTTTATTACAGAATATAGAAAAACAAGAAACTACACAGAAATAATGTTGAAAAAAAGAGGAGTTTCTTTAAAAATTAAAAAAATTAAAAATAATAAAAATATTATTGCCATTGATGGAACATCGATAGTAAAACCAAAAAATATAAAAATACCAGGAGATCCTTCATCTGCAGTTTTTTTAGCAGTAGCAGCTATAATTACAAAAAACAGCTCAATTTGCATAGAAAATGTTTTACACGACAAATTTAGACTGACTGCTTTTAGTATTTTAAAAAAAATGGGAGCTAATATTAAAATTATAAAAATTAAAGATGATACATGTAAAATCTTAGTTAAGTCTTCTAAATTAAAGAATATTTTTATTAATAGTAAAATATCTTCAGCATTAATAGACGAGTATCCAATCTTATCAATTGCTGCAGCATGTGCACAGGGAGGAGCAATAATGGAAGGTTTAGGAGAACTAAGGTTTAAAGAAAGCGATAGATTTAATGCCATTATTGATGGTTTAAATAAAAGTGGTGTAGCTACAAAAAGTTTTAAGGATATTATTATGATAAAAGGTAATAGAAAAATAAAAGGTGGATGTACGATAGATGCTAGAAATGATCATAGAATTGCTATGTCTTTTAATATTTTAAGTTTAGTTTCAGAACAGCCTATCTTGATTAAGGGGAATAAAAGTATTATGACTAGTTTTCCAAACTTTTTTAATAGTTTGTCTTTATTAGGCGCAACTTCTTCAGTTAATGATTAAAAAAAGTATTAGGCCAATTATTACTATAGATGGGCCTGCTGCATCAGGAAAAGGAACTATTGCGAAAAAAATAGCAAAAGATTTTAATTTATATAATTTAGAAACAGGCCTTTTTTACAGGGTCATAGGTAAAGAATTTTTAGATGGCGCCAACAATAAAGATATTAAAAAGTTTATTAATGGATTAAACAAAAATCTTTTTCAAATAGATAGAGATTATAAAAATGCACTTTACAACGAAACAGTTGCAGAACAAGCTTCTAAGTTAGCCAAATTAAAAATTGTAAGGTCTTTTGTTTTATCTAAGCAAATAGAAACGTTGTTAAACTACCCAAAAAAATTTAAAGGAATTATTTTGGAGGGAAGAGATTGTGGAACTGTTATAGCACCAAGAGCTAATGTTAAATTTTTTTTAAATGCCAAAGTAGAAATAAGAGCAAAAAGAAGATATGAGCAATTACTAATTAAAAAAATGGGAATAAAATATGAAAATATTTTGAATGAGTTAGTTCTACGAGATAAAAATGATGTTAATAGAGAAGAATCTCCTTTAGTAAAAGCTGAGGATGCGACTGAGATAGATTGCTCGTATAGGAGTATAGAAGAAACAATAATTATTGTAAAAAAAATTATTTTAAGTAAACTACCTAATTTTATATAAAAAAGAAGGAAACAATTAATGGAAAATAATTTATCTACTGATGATAAAAATAGCAATAAGAGTAAAACAGAGAATTTCGCTGAATTATTAGAAGAATCTTTTTCAAGAGAAATCAAAAAAGTAGGTAGTTTAGTAAAAGGTAGAGTGGTAGCAATAGAAAAAGAAGCAGCGGTAGTAGACATTGGTTTTAAATCTGAAGGAAGAGTACCTTTAAAAGAATTTACCCCTCCTGATAAAAAGCCAGATGTAGGAGATACAGTAGAAGTTTTTTTCGAACAAGCAGAAAATAAATTTGGAGATGCAGTATTATCTCGAGAAAGAGCAAAAAGAGAAGCTGCATGGGGATTAATGGAAAAAGCCCTTAATAAAAAGGAAAAAGTTAAAGGTCATATAGTATCTAGAGTAAAAGGCGGATTTTCCGTTGATTTAAGTGATGTAATAGCATTCCTTCCGGGAAGCCAAGTTGATGTAAAAGTAGTTAAAGACAACTCTTATTTATTGGGAACAAATCAAGTTTTTCATATACTTAAAATGGATAGGAAAAGAGGAAATATTGTTGTTTCTCGAAGGTCAGTCTTAGAAGAAGGAAGAGCGGAAGCAAAAAAGGAGCTAGTTTCCAATATTACAGAAGGGCAAGTAATGGAAGGGATTGTTAAAAATATTACTGACTATGGAGCATTTGTAGATTTAGGAGATATAGATGGACTTCTTCATGTTACTGATATTTCTTGGAAAAGAATTAGCCATCCATCTGAAATTTTAAAAGTAGGTCAGAAAATTACTGTAAAATTAATTAAGTACAATACTGAAACTCAAAGATTAAGTTTAGGAGTAAAGCAACTCCATGAGGATCCTTGGAATGGTGCTGAAAGTAAATTTAAAGTGGGAAAGACTTACAAGGGAGTTGTAACAAATATAGCAGACTATGGAGCATTTGTTGAAATTGATAAGGGTATTGAGGGACTAGTTCATGTATCAGAGATGAGCTGGAATAAAAAACTAACCAATCCTTTTAAACTTGTTAGTACTGGAAAAGAAGTAGAAGTTATTGTACTAGACTTTGATGAGGAAAAAAGAAGACTGAGTTTGGGAATGAAGCAAACTACTAAAAATCCTTGGGATGCAATTAGTAAAGATTTTTCAGTTGGTGCTGAGAATGAGGGTGAAATAGCAAATATTACGGAATTTGGAATTTTTATTAAGCTAACAGAAGAAGTTGACGGGCTAATTCACATTAATGATCTATCTTGGAATGAAAAACCTGACGAAGAAGTAAAGAAGTTTAAGAAGGGAGATAAAGTAAAGTATAAAGTTCTAGAAATTGATGCTGATAAGGAAAGAGTTGCACTAGGCATAAAGCAACTTCAAAAAGATCCATTCAATGAAGCTGTAAAAGAGAAAGTGAAAATTGGGAAAGTCGTAACTTGTGTTATTGATAATGTTTTAGATACGGGGTTAGAAGTTAAAATCGACGATGAGATTTCTGGCTTTATTAAGAGGACAGGTTTATCAAGGGATAAAGTTGAACAGAAAGCCTCAAGATTTGCTAAAGGTGAAAAAGTGGATGCTATGATAACTTCTATTGATGCTAATTCTAGAAGAATTATACTTTCTATAAAAGCAATGGAGTTAGAAGATGAAAAGCAAGCTATGAAGGATTATGGTTCTGCAGACTCTGGAGCATCTTTAGGAGATATTTTAGGAGCTGCAATAGAAGCAAAGTCTTCAAAAAAAACTGATAAAAAAGAATAAGGTGAAAAAAAACAAGAATTGGAATAGAGGGTAATTTGAAAAAATCTGATTTAATATTTCAATTTTCAGAAAAAAACAATATTTCGGTTAAAGACTCGGAAAAAGTTTTAGAAATTATTATTAATGAAATATCTTTCGCATTGGCTAAAGGAAATAGAGCTGAATTTAGAGGTTTTGGAGTTTTTTCTCCTTCAATTAGAAAAGAAAGGATAGCAAGAAATCCTAAAACAGGAGAAGATATAAAAGTAGATAAAACAATCATTCCAACTTTTAGAATGGCAAAAAATTTTTTTAAAAAACTAAATAGGTAGACCAAGAGCTTGATAAGATTAATATTTCTATTTTTAGTAATTTTAGTTTTATTGTCTTTTGGAGCTTCTAATTTAGATATTATTACTATAAAAATGTTCCCATTCATTATAGAGATAAACATACCAATATATTTATTTTTCTATTTAAGCTTAGCCTTAGGTGTTATAATTGCCAGCATATACTATAAATTTAAAAAGTAACAAATGATAAAACAAAATAAAATTATTTTAGCATTGGATACAGACGATCTAAATAAAGCTTTATCTGTTGTAAAGGCTATAGATGCAAATATTATATTTAAATTGGGAATGGAGTTTTTTTATTCTTTCGGATATGATGGAGTAGAAAAAGTTAAAAATATTAGACCAAATATTAAAATCTTTTTGGATCTAAAACTACACGATATACCTAATACTGTTTGCAAGGCAGTTATACCTTTAGTACAAAAAATTAAACCTTATATGATGACTTTGCATGCTACTGGAGGTGGAGTTATGATGCAGAAAGTAGTCAATACTTTAGCAGAGATACCTAAGAATGAAAGGCCACTATTGTTGGGTGTAACTGTTTTAACTTCGTTAGACTCGAAATCATTAATAGAATTAGGTTGGTCAGCTGATGTAAATCAAAATGTTATACAATATGCTTTGTTATGCAAGAAATCTGGTTTAGATGGTATAATTTGTTCAGCATTGGAAATAGAAAAAGTACGTCAAGTATGTGGTGATAAGTTTACAATAGTTACACCAGGAATAAGAGTAAAAAATAATAATAAAGATGACCAAGCTAGAGTTGTTACTCCAGAAGACGCTTTTAACAAAGGAACAGACTATATTGTGATAGGAAGACCTATAATGAACTCTACAGACCCAAAAACAGAATTATCCAAAATTTTAAGTTTAAACTAAGTATTTAATGATACCTTTAATAAAAATATGTGGAATTAAATCCTTAACGGAAGTTGAAGTAGCAAAAGAAAACAATGCAAAATGGTATGGTTTAGTTTTCTTTAAAAAATCCCCTAGAAATATTAATTTTAATAAAGCAGAGTTGATAGTAAAGCAAGGTCCTAAATTAATATATCCTATAGCAGTGACTGTTAATCCAGATGAAACTCTTATTAAGAAGTTAGTTGATATAGGTATAGAGAATATACAACTTCATGGAAATGAAGCAGTTGAGCATTGTATATTTTTAAAGAAAAAATTTAATATAAAAATATTTAAAGGAATTCGATTGGAAACAGAAGACGATATAAATGAAGCAAAAAAATATTCAAAAATAGTTGACTGGATTATTTTTGACAAAAAGGATGATTTTTTGTACGGGGGTACAGGAAAAAGTTTTAATTGGAATATTTTGAGTAAAGTTGATATTAATGTTAATTATATAATATCTGGGGGCTTAACACATAAGAATGTTTTAGAAGCCTTGACTTTAACAGGTGCTAAAGGTGTTGATGTATCATCTGGAGTTGAAGAAAACCATGGGGTGAAATCTGAGGAGTTAATATCAAAATTTTGTAATTCTGTTAAATTATTTAAAAGGTAAAAATTGTTAAAAAAATTTTCATATAGAAGTTTTCCAGATGAGTTTGGTAAGTTTGGTGATTATGGAGGAAGATTTGTCGCTGAAACATTAATGCCTCTTATATTAGACTTAGAAAAAAAATATTTAAGATATAAAAAAGATTCAAATTTTATAAAAGAATTTGAATATTTAGCTAAAAATTTTATTGGTAGACCTAGTCCCCTTTACTATGCTGAAAATCTGACAGAATATCTAGGTGGTGCAAAAATTTATTTTAAAAGGGATGAATTAAATCATACAGGTGCACATAAAATAAACAATTGTTTAGGGCAAATTTTGTTGGCAAAAAGAATGAAGAAAAAAAGAATAATTGCTGAGACAGGAGCAGGACAACATGGTTTAGCAACTGCAACTGTTTGTGCCCTTTTTGGATTAAAATGCGTAATATATATGGGTTCCAAAGATATCCAAAGGCAGAAACCTAATGTATTAAAAATGAAATTATTAGGAGCTGATATTGTCGAAGTAAATTCAGGATCTTCTTCATTAAAAGATGCGATGAATGAGGCACTCAGAGAATGGGTAAGTAAAGTAGCAAATACTTATTATATTATTGGAACAGCGGCAGGACCTCATCCTTATCCTAAGATGGTTAG
>CAYTJO010000023.1:1993-11052 GCA_964438215.1 uncultured Rhodospirillaceae bacterium | reverse complement strand
AATCTTTTCATACAAAACTCCACCTTAATTTTCTCTAATTTCTGAGTATTGTAAATCTAGTAAAGCTATATCTAAATTATATTTTGATGTTTCTAGCTCTGCTAAGGTTTTAATCTCATTAGATCTTTTTATTTTATGTAAATTAGTTAATGTATCAAATTTTGCTTGATTAAATGCAGAACTACTTTTTAAAGCTTTCATTCTATTGAGCTCTAGAGAATTAATAACTGTTTCAGTTTTAGCATTATTATATTTTGCTTCATAAATTTTCACTGATGCTTTAGCTTTTTCATAAATCCATTTATATTTCTCGTAATCAATTTTAGCTATAAGTTTTCCCTTTGGAATAAAGTCTCCTTCTTTAAAAAAAACCTTATTAACTTTACCAGGCAAAGAGGCCATTAATATTGAATTTTTGTTAGAAATTACTGTCCCAATTACTGGCACTGTTTGATTTAAATTAGTTTCTATTACCTTATCAATATGAACTAATGTTTGTTGAGAATTGAGAAACGGCACATTAAAAAAAAATAAAAAAAATACAAAGTTTTTAAAAAAAATATTCATATAAAAAAATTAGTTTATTAACTTTGTTTTTACAATATTTAATTTATTTTATATTTTTTTTTTAGTAGTTTTTCCTATTCCAGGATTAAATGTGTTAGTAGGATCTAATTTTTTATAAAAATCTTTCAAATTCTTTTCTGCTTGATATGAATGGCCTACATTATGTTCTGCAGGAAATTTAGCATTTACTTTTTTCAACTTTGAAAGTAATTTATTTTTTACTACTTCTAGAGGTGCGTCTCTTCTTAAAGCATACTCTCTATGAAATACATGACAAAAAAAATGTCCTACATAAATAGGTTGATAAATATATTTTTTTAAATCTTTTGTTAGTTGCTCATGCCAGTTTCTATCATTTCTTCTTAACGATATATCCAAAGCAAGCAAATCATTATTTGTATTAGGGTGTACTCTTGCGAAACGCACATTAGCTCCTGCTATAACAAATCTAGCAAGAGTTATCTTTTTTGACTCTAATGAAGTACAATGTAAAAAATTTGTATTATTCTTTTTATTAAATATTTGATATGCAATTGATTTAATTGCATTATAAATAGATTTATCAAATTTTAGAATTAAATGATGTTCAAATTTATTGTTTATTCCATCAAACTTTTTAGAAAGAGGGTGAGGTAATAATTTTGTTAAATAATGCAAAACATAGTCTAGTGTAAAAGAAGAAAATATTTTTGACTTACTAAAAAATTTTTCTATCTTTGACTTAATTCTATAAAAAATTGGCATAACAGAGGTGCCTAAAAAATGAATTAAGAGAAATAAGTCTTTTCCATATATTTTTGAAACTTTATAAGCATCTCTGTGCATATACTCAGCATATATTGGCAAATCCGATATTTCTTTTAATACTCTCCTCCTAAATACAGTAAGATCGTTGGCTGAATTTGAACTTAGGTAAAAAGTAATTTCATCTTTTTCTTTCTCAAATGTATCTAGGCGTACTGCAAATACTGCTATCTTGCCTGAGCAACCAGAGGCCTGATAAAGTCTTTTTTTATCAGCATTAAATCTTGCAGGTGAGTTAGCGTCAACATCTTTTATTACTTTTTTATAATCTAATGAGGATGCTTTTTTCCTGGTTTTAAATTTTATATTTCTAGAAATATTTTTATTATCTAGATTTTTTAAAATTTGTTCAGGATTTTTTCCCAGATCTATATCTAAATTATTTTTTAATTCTAATTCACCATTCTTATTAACTTGTGCAAATAATGAGAGCTCTGTATACGCAGGTCCTCTTTTAATTAAAGCACCTCCTGAATTGTTGCAAATACCTCCGACTATAGAAGCACCTATACAGGAAGATCCTATTTCTGAGTGAGGCGCTCTATCAAACTTTTTTAATTTTTCTTCCAAACTATATAAAGTAGATCCTGCGAATGCCACTACTTGTTTAGCGTTATTAATTAATATTATTTTTTTTAATTTTAGGGTGTTAATTATAAATAATTCTCTATCATAATTACCATTAGGAGTACTACCTCCTGTTAAACTGGTATTAGATGCTTGTAAAAGTATTATTTTATTGTTTTTTACTAAAATTTTTAACACCTTCCACATTTCCAAAAGTGTTGAAGGAATTATTACCCCTTTACAATCACCAGATTGTGTTCTCCAGCCATTTTTATAGGGAGCCATTGCACTATCAGTAGTTAGAAAATTTTTTTTACCTACAACTCTGTTTATATTATATATGAATTCTTTTTTTAACACTTTCTTAATTATACTAAAGTAACAAAAACTGTATAAATTTCTAGTATTATGATAATCTTTTTTTTGTGAAAAAAGTTTGTTTAATAATAGGAGCAGGAGCTGGTATAGGCGGAAATTGCGCAAAAGTTTTTTCCAAAAATGGGTATCTTTCATTTTTAACTAGAAGAACAGATCAAGCTGGATTAAATAATCTTATAAGCGAAATTAACAAAAATGGTGGTAAAGCGGAAGGTAAAATACTTAACATAGTAGATGAAAATGCATTAGAAGATATAGTAAATTATGTGCAAAATAAAATAGGCGTAATAGATGTAGCCATATATAATTTAGGATCACAAATAGGAAATAAGAAGTTAATAGATACTTCGAATAAAACCTTTGAATTAGGTTGGAGAATGGCAACGTTTGGTTTGTTTAGATTAGCAAAGTCTTTGTTTCCATATATGGCTGAAAGAAAAAAGGGAACAATCATTGTCACTTCTTCTACAGCAGCTGTAAGAGGAAATAGAGGGCAACATTCTCATGCTGCTTCAATGGCAGGAAGAAGAATGTTATGCCAAACTCTTAGTGATGAATTTTCTTATCAAGGAATTCATATTGTTCACGCTTTAATTGATGGAGCTGTAGATGCCCCTGATACTTTGGGAAAGATGTTAGGAAAGGAGAAGTACGATAAACTAAGAAAAGAAAAAGGATTAGATAATGATGGTTTAATTTTACCTAACAAAATAGCGGAATGTTATTATTATTTGTCACAGATACATAGATCCACATGGACAAATGAAATAGACTTAAGATCGTTTTCGGATCTACCATGGTGGAATACACCTCAAGAGCAATATAATTTTTGATAGTATAATCTATTTTATTGATTTGCTTTTAATAATTTAATTATAATACTAAAGATATAAAACATGAAAAATTAGTGTTAATAGACTCAAATACTAGGTTTTTTTAAAGCTGATTTATAATCTATAGTAAGACCCTCATATATTTTTTGACCTTCTTTGAAAAATAATTTTTCTTTATCATTAACCTTCCTAAAAAATTTAGCTGGATTTCCTACAAATATAGTATTGTCTGGTATAACAGTTCCTGCTTTTACATAAGAGTTTGCTCCTACAAATGAGTTATTTCCTATTGCACATTCCTTTTCTAAAATAGAACCCATTCCTATAACCGCATCATCATTTATTGTAGATTTTCCAAATATAATTACATTGTGTCCTACAGTAACTCTTTTTCCTATATTTATAACTTCTCCTAGGGTGTTAATTATTGAATTATCCTGAATATTAGAACCATCACCCAAAATTACTTCACCATTTTTTTTACTACTGAATATAATTACTGAATACCAAATACTTGAATTTTTCTTCATGGTTAACTTTTGAGAAATTTTCACATCACAAGCTACAAAACTACTGCTATGTATTTCTGTGAAGTATTTTTTTAAAGGATTTTTATTTAGAAAGTCTCTGTAGTTAAATGAATTAGAGAAAAAAGATAATTTTTTTTTATTTATAATACTCTCTTTATAATTTAAAAATTTTTTTTTATTAATTTTTTTAATAATTTTTGCAGGAGATCCAGCTATTAAAGTAAATGGCGGAAACTTTTTTCCTGGGGGCACAAGAGAGTTGTTAGCCACAACAACATTATTTCCTAACTCTGAACCATCCATTATAACAGAGTTGCCTCCCACAAGCACATCACTTTCTAATTTACAAGCATGAATTATAGAGTATTCATCAATTATACAATTTTTACCAATACTTGTTCCTTGTAGTCTAGCCGCAACGTGTATGGTAACTCTATTTTTCAATAAGCAATTTTTACCAATATAAATTTCTTTTCCATCACCTCTAACAATTACATTTTCTTTTAATTTAGTCGATTTTTCTATAAAAGTATTTCCAATTACTATTGATGTCTTACTGCCAGTTACATTTTCTTCCAGACTAGGTAAAAAATTTAAATATTTTATTATTCTAAGTGTCATGTTAGTTAATATTATATCTTATAAAAATTATGTTTAAAAATATTTTAAAGGCTAATCAAAATATTAAAAAGTATTTAGTTAATACACCTACTAGACTTTCCCATGGATTGTCCCAGATAACTAACAAAAATATTTTCGTAAAATATGAAAACTTCCAACATACGGGTTCTTTTAAGTATAGGGGGGCATTAAATAAAATACTAAATTTAAGTTTAGAACAAAGAAAGAAAGGTGTAATTGCTATGTCAGCTGGCAATCATGCTCAAGGAGTATCTTTAGCCTGTAAGTTTCTTAAAATTAAAGCAGTTATAGTCATGCCTAATAATACACCATTTGAAAAAATAAGAAGAAATATAGAATTAGGAGCTAAAGTTGAAATTTTTGGAAATAATGTATTAGAGTCTGAGAAATATGTAAATAAATTAGTGAAGAAATATGGATATCAGAAAATACATCCTTTTGATGATATAAATGTAATTAATGGACAAGGAACATTAATGTTAGAGATGTTAGAAGACTTTCCTCAAATAGATACTTTAGTTGTTCCAGTTGGAGGAGGAGGGCTTTTATCAGGCTGTTCTATAGTTGCAAAATATTTAAAAAAAAATATAAAAATTTTTGCTGTTCAATCTGAAAACTTTCCATCTTTTTACAATTATTTTTATAATAAAAATTATAACTATAGTAAAAGTAGTATAGCTGAAGGTATAGCTGTTAAAAAAATTGGTGTTCTTAATAAGAAAATATTAAGTAAGAATGTAGATAGATGTGTTCTTGTAAAAGAAAATAAAATTGAAGAAGCCATATCTCGTTTTTTAATGATAGATAAAACCTTAGTGGAAGGATCAGGAGCAGCTGGTTTGGCAGCTGTTTTAGAGGGTAAAACTCCAAAATCCTCAAAAAATATTGGACTAATAGCCTGTGGTGGAAATCTTGATTCTAGAGTTTTATCATCACTTCTAATGAGAGAGTTAGTTAGAAATAAAAAAATATTAACACTTGCAATTGATATGGAAGATAAACCAGGACAACTAAATGAGATTTCAATGCTATGTAATAAAGAAAAAATAAATATCTTAGAAGTGGAACACAGTAGATTTACATTAGATCTTTCAGTCAGAGCTGCCAGACTAAATATTACACTAGAGACTAGAAATGAAGAGCATGCTCAGATAATAATTAAAAAAATAAGAAATCTAGGTTTTTCGGTAACTGTAAAGAAGAGAAACTAAAAATTTTATTTTTCTTTCCAAAACTTTTCTAAGTTTTTGACCAATTCTTTGCTTAAATGACAATAAGCCTGATCATGAGCATAATATGCAATATACGCCCTAAAATTATCAATCGTTTCTTGTGAAAACCTTAATGCTCTTCTATTAAAAGATGCTCCAACTACTCCAGAATTATAATATGATCTTACTGTTTCTGATAATGTTTTATCTATAAATCTGTAATTTACAACATTATCACAAATTTTTAATCCATTTTTGTCTGAGGCATTGATACGTAATCCATTTTGTATTGCTTGTCTAGAAGTTCTGTCTCCTACAAATCTCCATAATCTTAAATTTGCTGCTCCTGGTATAATTCCTTCTTTTCTTGCTGGTAATGTCATATATGAATCTTTATCAGCAATAATATGATCTAGTACTAATAAATATTGACACCCTCCTCCTATTGCAAAAGTTTCTAATGCACCTATCCAAAGCTTTTCTTTTAAGGGATAAAATATTCTGTTAATATTTTTATTTGTTTCATGAATACCCCTAAAAACTTTGTGAACTGCTCCCATTTCTCTAATTAGGTACCACATAAAAGATATTTTACCATCATATAAATGTGTTAAATTTATTCCAGACCCAAATATTCTTTTACTTTTATATTTAGGATGGGTTACTTTGGATCCTCTTAGCACACAAATTTTTGTATCATTACAAAGAAGAGCTAAATCTATTGCCGCTTCTAGTGGGTATAAGGTAAGTTCATCTTCAGCATTTAAATATTGAGGATTATTTAAAATGACTTCAGTGTAGTAGTTGTGTTTTTTTACTATTGCTTTTTTAAGATTAACATAGCCATCTCTATTAAATTTTTCTAAGTTTTCCATTGCAATTTTTGAAGGTTTTAACATAGCCTCACAAAGATGTTTTCCATCTGTACTATTAGATAAAATTGAAGACAAAAAAACTCCTTGGTCCAATTCTATACCTATTTTCTCCGCTAATTTTCTCTTATTCTCTAATAAAATTTGTTCTTTAGAGGGCGTTAGGTTAGGAATAATTTTATTAACTTTGTATACTAAATCTTCTATTCTAATGTACTTTTTTCTATTACTAGTTAGTTTGTTATATATTTGACTTGCATAACTAGTTAAAAATATTTTTTTTGAAAGGGTAGACAGGTAATTGAGGTTTTGAATGTCAGTTCTATGTGATTTACCTAATTTTATTTTTTTAGTTTTCTCATGTATCAAAGAATAGCAATTTTTCCAAAAAGTAGAGAATTTTTTTTTATCTTTGGTAAAATTATTAGACATACTGGGAGAAAATTCTTTTATCTTATTATTAGTAAAATCTAAATTAAATTTTGATTTTTCTTCTTTATAAAACTTACTGTCCATTTAACTTCTTAAATTATAACCTTTTACAAAAATATAAATAATTAATAATATACAAAAAAGTAAAACTATTAGAACTGTTACAATGCTGGTAAGAATACTAACATCAGATATTTCATAAAAACTGTATTTAAAACCGCTAACCAAATAAAGCACTGGATTAAGTAGAGATATCTTTTGCCAAAAATCTGGGAGCATATCTATTGAATAAAAGCTTCCTCCTAAGAAAACTAAAGGTGTAACAATAATGAGAGGTATCAAAGATAGTTTCTCAAAATTATCTGCCCATATTCCTATAATGAATCCAAACATACTAAAGGTTATAGACGTTATTATTAGAAAAAAAATCATAAGCAAAGGATGATCTATATTCAGATCTATGAAAAAGGAAGAAGTTAAAATTATAAGCGTGCCTAGTAATATTGATTTGCTTGCTGTTGCACCAACAAAGCCAATAATCATTTCAACAGCAGAAATTGGAGCTGCTTGCAATTCAAATATAGTTCCATTAAATTTAGGAAAGAATATACTAAATGAACCGTTAGAAATACTTTGTGTTAATATATTTAACATCAAAAGGCCAGGAACAATATACATGCCATAAGTTATACCATCAATTTCTCTGATTCTAGATCCTATTGCTGCGCCAAAAATTATAAAGTATAAAGAAGTTGAAATTATAGGTGACACTATACTTTGAAAAACAGTTCTTTTAGTTCTTTCTATTTCATGAAAATAAATTGCCAGTATTGCCTTATAGTTTATCATTTTTTATAACCTTTAATAAAGTTGATAAAGATACTTTCAAGAGATCGCTTTCTTACATCAAACTCTAGGAAGCTTAGATTGTATTTTTTTATTAAAGAAATTATTTGTATTACTTCATTTTGATTCTTGTCTAAGTTAATTTCTAATTCTTTTCCCTGTTTATTGAGTTTGACTATATAGTTATTTAAAAACTTAGGAACTTTATTTAATTTTTTTGATAATTTAAAAACTAATTTTTTGTTTCCTAATTTAGTTAAAAGTTTTTTCTTTTCTTCAATTAAAATAATTTTCCCATCATTAATAAATCCTACTCTGTCAGCAATTTCTTCAGCTTCTTCAATATAATGAGTGGTTAAGATTATTGTAACTCCTTCTTCTTTTAGTTTGTATATTATTTTCCACATCTCTTGTCGTAACTCTACATCTACGCCAGCTGATGGCTCGTCTAAGAATAAAATTTTTGGATTATGTGATAATGCTTTAGCAATTAAAACTCTTCGTTTCATTCCACCTGACAATTGGATTAAAAGTGAGTCTTTTTTTTCAAATAACTTTAACTTTTTTAATATATTATTTATAAATTCAAAGTTATTTTTCTTTCCCCATAAACCTCGAGAATAACAAACATTACTAAATACAGTATCAAAAGCTTCCAAGTGTAACTCCTGAGGCACAAGTCCAATAATTTTTTTAACTTGCTTTCTGTTGTTTTCTAAATTTAAACCAGCAATTTTTATAGACCCTGAAGAATGGTATGTTAATCCACAAATGGTATTAATTAATGTAGTTTTTCCTGCGCCATTAGGCCCTAGAAGAGCAAATATTTCTCCTTTTTTAATATTAAGGTTGATATGCTTAAGAGCATGAAAATTATTTTTGTAATATTTATTTACTTTTTTTAATGATATAAGGTTAGTCATATATAAAGTTTTTCTGAGTTATTTTGCTCTTTCGTCCCTTACTTCTAGTGACTTTTTTTCAGCCTCTGGATCATAAGCCGTAACACCTACTTCTGGTGGCTCTTTTGCAGGAAGAGGTTTATTAGGTGCAGCGTAAATTAATGTTTTTCTTTCTTCTGAATTAGAAGGATAAAAAGGATTTGAAATTCTTACTTCTTGTCCATTTTCCCTTCCTTCAGAAATAGCTTCATCAAATTCTTGTGCTTGTGTGGCACTCCAAGGGAATTTATAAAGTCTTGGGTCTAGACTATCATCTAACTTCACTAATAAATAAATTGCTTCACCTTCAATCCAGTTTACATGAAGTAAAGTGACTTCTTCTGTATATTTATTTAAAAGCTCAAGGTTCTTAGGTTTTGCTCTACTTAATATTTCTATTAAGCTTCCATACCATATTCCATTATCTCCTAAAAGA
>CAYTJO010000023.1:0-1983 GCA_964438215.1 uncultured Rhodospirillaceae bacterium | reverse complement strand
TTGGTTTTGCTCTACATAAGATTTCAATTAAACTTCCATAAATTAAAATAAAACTAAAGGAACCTAATATTAATGATATAACTTTTAATTTAAGTCCTTTTCTAGACCAAAAAGAGATAGCGATAATAATAGCTACTAAAACAGTTATGGTTATAAAATACCAATTTAAAGTATTCATGAATTAATATCTCCCCGCTAAATTTTTTCTTAAACTGTTTACAGACCCATTTACTAATTTAAAATTATTATCTAATTTAAATCTTAAAACTGTTTTTTCTGAGCTTTCTTTTTTTAGATAAACTTTTTTTTCTAGAATTTGTTTTCTGTAGTTTCTATCTGGTGTAACCAGAGATGCAGTTATTAAAGCTTCAATTTTTGATCTGTCTTTATCATGTTTAAATAAGTGAACATTTGCTTGATATTCTCCTGGTATTATACCTCTAGTAAAACTAATTTCATAGTTTAAAGGGGTGTGATCACCGACTAGTCCTCTATCATCTCTTAATAGATTAAACACTAGCCCAGAAGGTTTTGAATAACCAACTGCCCCATCATTGGGGCCTTTAACCCATAAATCAAGGTCAGCATCCAATTTATCATCCCAAAACAACTCAAATATTACACTTCCAACAGGTTCTTGTACAATTTCATTTCTTGTTTTAAGATTTAACCAAGGTAGTAGAATTATTACTATGGAAACAAAGCCTGATAAAGACAATAATGTAACATCTCTGAATACAGAATCAGATTGCACTTCATCAAATTCATGATCTTTAATAGTTTCTATCATCAGGATTTTATTTCTCCTGCTTCTATAATTTTAGATAATAACTTGTTAGCTCCCGAAGATAGAATTTGATAACAGATGTTTAACCACACACTACAAATAGAACCAGCTAGAGTGGTATATAGAGCAACTGACATACCTTGAATTAATGTCGTGATCATTTTACTTATTTCTTCTGGATTGCTTGATACACTTCCATCAACTCCTGACAAGGCTATTATAAAACCAATTACTGTTCCTATCAGTCCTAAAATTACAAGAGTATTTGCTATAAATTTTATAAAATTAATCTTAGTGGCTAACTTGATTCTCATACTTGAGGCGAGGTTGCTTCTAGAACTAGCATCTAAGCCTTTAATATTTTTTAAGTACTCATTTGAAATAGAATTTTCATTTTTAGAATTAGCTTCTGCATAATTTATTTGCTTGCTAATCCAAAATGTTCTTAATGTAGAAATAAGAAATCCTATTAGAAATAATACAAAAATCAGCAAAATAACATTTGTTATATCTGCATTAATTGCTTTTTGTATATAACCTTGAGAAAATGATGCTAAAAGAAATATAACTCCTACTAAATTTACTAACGCAAAGCGCAGTAATAATAAATATTTGAAATTCAATTGTATCTCCTAATCTTTTGTTCCAGATCTAAGCTGAACATATGTATTATTTATACTATTTTTATCTAATTTTCCTTTTTTATCTAGTACAAATTGAAATATTGTTAATTCTTCTCCAATATTTAAAAGTTCTTTGTTGGTTAATAAAATTTGTCTTCTCTGATTTGAGTCTGGATCTACAACTGATACAACTAATTTTGCATTTATAGGTTTAAAAGGACTTTTATCTTCCCTGTATAGGTGTAGATTAGCAACATATGTCCCTTCACTAATCCCTCTAGAGTATGATACCTCATAATTTACAGGACTGTTATCCTTGTATTTTCCTAGGTCATCTCTGAGTAAATTAAAGAATAAACCTCCTTTGTTCGAATATCCAACTGGTATATCTTCAGGTGCTTTTACCCATAAGTCTATATCTACGTCTCTGTCATTATCCCAAAATAATTCCACTATAACATTCCCTGGTGGGTCAGTTGTATTTTCATCTTCAGTTGGAGGATTAACAAAAGGTAGTAACAAGACCACCATAAAAATAAAACCAGTTAAAGCAAGAAGTATTACATCCCTAAA
>CAYTJO010000022.1:0-11265 GCA_964438215.1 uncultured Rhodospirillaceae bacterium | reverse complement strand
GAATAAGCTTCACAAACTAAAGTGCACATGAAGCTTACATTATACCAGTACTAATTATAAGCACTATCAGAGTGACTAGAAACATCAAGTCATGCTTCTTCTTCTTCAGCTGAAACCCTAATCCCTATATATTTTTTGATAATCATTAATATTATAAAAGATCCTATTATTGCCCATACTGCTACTGAAAAGCTAGCTATTATTTGAACTTTTAATTGTCCTAATATTGTTAATTCAGTATGACCTAAACCTCCTAGAGAAGATGAGCCAAGTGGAGCTAATATTAACGTGCCAAGCAAACCACCTATACCATGTACTGCAAATACGTCTAGTGTATCATCAATCTTCATAACATTTTTAACAAAACCTACCATATAATAACAAAAAATAGCTGATAAAATTCCTATCAATAATGCTCCTGAAGGACCTACAAATCCTGAAGCAGGCGTAATAGTGGCTAAACCTGCAATACAACCAGTAGCAGTTCCTACTAAAGTTGGTTTTCCATGCTTTATCCATTCAATCAACATCCAAACTAGTGACGCTGTTGCTGCTGATATATGTGTAACCGTTATAGCCATTCCAGCATTTGCATCAGCTGCTAAAGCGCTACCACCATTAAAACCAAACCACCCTAACCATAACATAGAGGCTCCTATCATTGCTAAAGGAGGGCTATGGGGTATGAGTTGTTTTTTATTTTTTCTAGGTCCTAATAAATATGCAAACACTAAAGCTGACACTCCACAATTAAGATGAACTACTAGTCCTCCAGCAAAGTCCTGAACTCCCATTTTAGCTAACCATCCTCCACCCCAAATCCAATGAGTAATAGGCGCATAAACTATTAATAACCATAAAAAACTAAATATTAATACTGCAATAAACTTTGCTCTTTCGACAAACGCTCCTACTATTAAAGCAGGTGTAATAATAGCAAAAGTCATTTGAAACATAAAAAAAACAGACTCTGGTAGTCCTGCAAACTCTGACTCTAAACTCACTCCATTCAAAAAAGATTTAGATAAATCTCCGAAATAGTTGCCTGTCTCAGTAAAAGCAATACTGTAACCTGCTGCAAACCATGTTAAAGACATTAAACATGCTACCGAAAAACATTGAATTAAAACTGATATAAGATTCTTAGAGTAAACTAAGCCTCCATAAAATAATGCCAAACCAGGCAAAGTCATAAATAAAACAAGAACTGTGGATATTAAAATCCACGCTGTATTTGCTTCAATCATAGAAAATCCTCCGTAAATTATTATTCTACTTTTAGGTTGAAATTTTGCTTGTAGAAATACTCGCGTTCCTTCAGCTCCAAGCTTACTTCCGACCGTCAAGGTTGAACGTAATTGAAATGTTATACTATTGTGAGTTTAAGTCAACATACTAAAAGTTAATCTAACTTTTTAAAATTTTTTTTAATGTAATCATTAAAATATTTGTTAAAAGGCAAAAAATGATTATTTATTACTTTAAATGTCTCCCTATCAATCTTTACAACTTTAGAGTCTTCTAAGGCTTCTATCGTTCCAGTCCGCCTAGTTCCTGATAAAATAACTCTAGCTCCAAAATGGTCATTTTTATTGTAAAGTTTAGTAAATTCTTTTCCAGAATTAGTATTTTTAAAAGTATTTTTAAATGAACCTTTTAAAACTATATAAAATCCGTCAGCTATCATTCCTTCTTTAAATACTAAATCTCCCTTTTTAAAATTTTGGTAGGATACAGCATCATTTTTTAATGCCCTAGTCATTACAGCATTCCTAGGAACAAAAAATTCTACTATCCATCCTGTTAAAACTCTTATCTTTGTTGCAAAGCTGGGTAGAAAAGATAAATAAAAGACTCTCCATATAAACCAAGCTAAAAAGCCTTTTAAAGTTAAAAAATATATTTTTCCTACTCCATCTCTAGACCCAAGAGATGCTAAAGATCCCTTTGATGAGTATTGAAATTCTTTTAGTTTCTTTTTAGAAATATAATTTTTTATGTTCTGTGCTAATAACTTTCCCTGTCTTACTGCAAATTGTGCATTAGGAGGTGCGTATGCAACTTTCCCCTGTTTATAAAGCATATTTTTTTTATCTTTATTTGGAATTAACGCCGCATCTCCAGCCGCCCATACGTTTTCCAATCCATCTACCTTTAAATATTTATTTGTAATTATTTTTCCGTGTAGTAATTCAATATTACTATCTTTAATAAGTTTTGAAACTGTAGATCCTATAGTTGAAATTACTGTATGTGTTTCAATCTTGCTACTATCACTCAAAAAGATTTGATATTGTGTTACTTCTTCAAGAGAAGTATTTAAATGAACATGAATATTTTTTTTTACAAACTTTTTTAAAGTATATTCACCAACATTTTTGTCCATATCTGGTAATAATTGATTAGCATATTCAACTATATGAAAGTTTAAATCACTTCTTTTAATAGAATTATAATAAGGTATAAGTCTATCTACCATTTCTTTTATTTCACCAATGGTTTCAACTCCAGAAAAACCTCCTCCTATTACTACTATATTTAATAATCTTTTTCGTAAACCCATATTTGTAGTTACATCTGCTAACTCTAAACATCCCAAAATATGGTTTCTTAAATCATATGCATCTTGCAAACTTCTCATAGTAAATGCATGATCCTTTAAACCTTTTACTATGTCTAAATTACTAGTCTGTCCTAGAGCAATGACTAAATGGTCATAAGATAATTTATGAGAACTTCTCTTAAAACCTTGTAGTATAGATATTTGTTTATTATCTAAATCAATACTTTCTATCTCCGCATTTCTATATTTTATATCCTTTAACATCTGTCTTATAGGAGTAACTGCATCAGAACTATAGATAGTGCCGGAAGCTACCTCTGGTAACAAAGGTTGAAAAATGAAGTAATTATTATCACTAATTAATTCAATTTTATAATCTTTAATATAAAAATTTTGTAGGTTTTTAGCAGTGTATATACCCGCAAAACCACCTCCTAAAATTAGAATTTTTTTCATATATTACTAATTTTTCAACCCTCATCTCTATATTTTTTTTCTAAATTATCCCAGACATCAAGAGCTTGATATTTTGGAACTAAACCTAACTCTTTTATTGCATCCGATGACATTACTGTCGAGGATGTTATTACATCTACTACGGGAGGTGTGTTTTTAAGAGCTTTATCAAAACTTTACTTTAATTCCTCTGGTTTTTCAACTCTTATTCCAAAGGCCCCTAGTCCCTCTGCCATTTTAGCATAATTGGTATGCCTTAAGGTAGTCCCATAAATCCTATTTCCGTAGTTAAGCTTTTGGTCATTTGTTTCAATATTCCAGGCAGCATTATTAGAAATAATTATGCAAATATTAGATTTATTTCTTACTGCAGTATCTAATTCCATTGCATTAAAGCCAAATGATCCGTCACCAATTACCATATTACGGGAAGATCCTCATATATTTCCGATGCAACTATGGCACAAGGTATACTCACACCTAAGCAACCAAAAACTCCTGAGTCTAGATAATATTTAGAATTTAGACCTACTCTGGCAAAACTTAAGATATCTCCTCCATCTGCTTAGAAGGCAGATGCTCTATCCAGCTGAGCTACGAGGACAAATTCTCTATAACCCTTTACCAACTCCCTGTATGATAACTTTCTAATTTCATCATTAACAAATACTTTAGAAGGTATAGTTCGGAAAAAAGAGTCTATAGTTTCATTAAATGTAAGCATGCTATCTATAATTTTAAATTAAGTATTATTTAATCTTAGTTTTAAGTATTCATTGTCAGAGTATTTGTGATATTGATTAAAAACTGAGATTGCCTCTTTCCAATCATCATAAATTTTTTTATAAATTAAATCATTTTTTACATTTTCTTCTATAATTTCTTTAGAATGTTTGAAAAACTTTTCAACTATTTCATATGAATAGTTTCCTATTTGAATATTATGCTCATTTTTCAGAATATTTAATGTTTTAGCATTTTTATAAAAATATTCAGAAAGTACTTCAATATAATTAGCATAGGATGCATTTTTAATAATTTCTTTATACTCTAAAGGAAAACTATTCCAGAGTTTTTTATTAATCATAAACTCACATAACGTGCTTGGTTCATGAATGCCTGGACCATAATAATATTTTGCTACTTTATGAAACCCCATAGTCATATCTGGCCAAGGACCTGCCCATTCAGCAGCATCCAGAATACCTAATTTAAGGGAATTAATTACTTCTCCACCTGATAAATTTACAGATACAGCTCCCATCCTGTTAATTACTTCTGCACCTAAACCAGGCATCCTCATCTTCAATCCTTTGAAATCTGCAGTACTTTTAATTTCTTTATTAAACCATCCACCCATAGTAGTACCAGTATCACCAGCAGGAAAACCTTTTAAATTAAATAAATCATATAATTCATCCCACAAGTTTTGCCCTTCACCTTGACTTAACCAAACAAAAATTTCTTTTGAAGTCATGCCACCTGGTATACAACAAAAAAATGGTATGGCTTTATTTTTTGATATCCAATATTGAGGAGCAGTATAGGCACAATCAGCAATATTTTCTCTAACAGCTTCAAAAACTTCAAATGCCGGCACCAACTCACCTGCGGCATAATGAACAATCTCTATTTTTCCTTGTGACATAGTTTTGATTTTTTTTGCTAGTCTTTGTGCTGGTATATCAGCTCCTGGAAGATTTCTTGGAAAAGAAGTTACCATTTTAAGTTTAATATTTGGAAATTTACTATTTGATAAATTAGTTACATATTCACCTTTATCATTACAATTTGCTAAAAAAACTGTAGATGAAAACAAAGCTATATTTTTTAATAAATTTCTTTTATTTTTATTAATCATTTTTAATTAAAATATTTTTAATAAATTTTTCTATTTTATCAATTACTTCTTTTGGATGCTCAAGATGAGGTGAATGTTTGCAATTTTTTAAAATTAGTTCGTTAACTTGAGATAAATAATTTCTTTTTATTAAATCTATTTGTTTTAAAGTACCATATTGATCCTCACTTCCCTGTATTAATAAAATAGGACAGGTTATGTTTTTAACCAAACTAGCAATATTCCAATTAACAAACTCCTTAGATAACCAAACATTACACCAAGAAAAGAATGCATCACTTGGATACTTATGATACTTCTTTAGTTTTTCCTTTAAAGCACTGTTTTTCCATTTTTTTTTTATATTTTTAATTTCATTAATTGTAATTTTTTCAACCATTACATGAGGCGCCTCTAAAATAATTCCTTTACAGGGTAATTTATTTCCAGCATAAATAATTGATATTGATGCACCATCTGAATGACCTAATAATATTGGTTCATCTTTACAGTAACTATAAATAATTTTAGGTAAATAATATATAGATTCCTCGTTCATAAAATTGATATTTTTTTTTTTTTATTATTTTGAAGACTGTCCCATTCCTAACCTTGAATAAACAACTAGATTTACCTTAACTCTATCTGCTAATTTTTTAGGCCAATCTTTCCACATTTCTATACACCCAAGACCTTCATGAAGTAAAACTATTGTATTATCTTGTCTTAAATATTTGGGTTGCATAAAACACTGAACTGCAATTTTATTTTTTCCAACTTTAAAATATTCGTTATAGATTTTCATTAATCTCTAAGTTTAAATCTTTGAATTTTTCCTGTAGTAGTTTTAGGCAAAGAAGATACAAATTCATACCATCTAGGATATTTAAATGGAGTTAAAATTGTTTTAACATAATTAGTTAATTCTTCTTCTAATTTTAAGTATTTTTTTTTTGTATTAGTGTTTATAACAATAAATGCTTTTGGTTTCAGTAAGTTATCTTTATTTAACTTTCCAACTACTGCTGCTTCTAATACAGATGGATGCCTTTGCAAAGCTGCCTCTATTTCAAAAGGAGAAACATACTGCCCAGATACCTTCATCATATCATCAGCTCTACCACAATAGGTATACACACCATTAGAGTTTCTTATGTATTTGTCTCCTGTTTTTATCCATCCTGCTTTAAATGTAGCATTAGTTTTTTCAGGTTTATTCCAATACGATACTGCAGAAGTAGGTCCCTTAATTTCCAATTCTCCAATTTCATCTATATCAGCTTCAGTATTATCATCTTTAATTAGTCTAGCTTGATAGCCAGACACAGGTTTTCCAGAGGATCCAGGGTGTAAGTCATTTATTTTATTAGATATAAAAATATGTAGCATTTCTGTAGACCCAATGCCATCTAAGACTTTGCTTCCTATAACATCATACCATTTTTTACATAAATGTTCTGGCAATGCTTCTCCAGCAGAAACAGAAAGTCTAAGTGTCTGAAAGTTTTTAAAGTTTAAATCTGTATTAAGCATAGAAGCATAAAGAGTAGGCACACCAAAAAATAAAGTTACATTGTTTTTTTTAATAATTTTATCAACTAGTTCAACAGTAGGCCTTTCTTTTGTAAGAATACTAGTACCTCCAACACTCAATGGAAAAGTAAGAGCATTGCCAAGTCCATAAGCAAAAAAAAGTTTAGCAGCTGAAAAAAAAATATCATCTTTTTTTATTTTTAAAATATTATTGGCATACAATTTAGCAGTATTTAAAAGACTTTCATGTAAATGTATAGTGCCTTTAGGTCTTCCAGTAGATCCAGATGAGTACAACCAAAAACAATGAGAATCTCTATTTGTTTTTGCAGGAAGATGGTAATATTTTTTCTCCTTAAACATAGATTTTATATTATAGATTTTATCTTCATGTGCATAATCATCCCCTTTAAGATCTGAAAATAATAAAGTATTTGTTTTGTTATGCTTTCTTAATTCTAAAAAATCATCCAATAAACCTTCTGAACAAATTACAGCTTTAGCTTCTGAATCATCTAGCATATATTTTAAATCTTTTTTTGCTAACATTGTATTAATACATACTGGAATTATTCCAGACCAGATAGACCCTAAAAAGCATATTGGGAAATTAATAGAGTCATACATACAAATTAAAACTCTGTCATTTTTTCTTAAATCTGTATTTAACAAACTACATGAAAAATTTTGGACTTTTTTCTTTAATTCCGAATATGTAATACTTTCAGAATCATCTACAAAAGCAATTTTATTTAAAGTTTTATTAGATTTGTTTCCTAATAATTCATAAGCTGCGTTATATTGTTTATTAACCATATTTTTAATTTACTAGAATTTTATAATACTGTAAGTATTTTTTCTTTAAACCAACTAACTCCCTCTTCTTCAGGCAAAGTACCACTAGAAGCATCATGAAAAAAAGAGTCCGCAATTTTTTTTGCACTAAGATTAATAAAAAGTTTTTGGAATTTTTTTCCTCCAAAAGCAAATGTGTCCTTATAAGTCATATCACCTAAGCCAAAAACAGCAAAATTAATATGTTTTAAACTAGGAGAATTAGTTTTTAAAGCATCATAAAAACTTTTACTGCCATCAGGAACATCTCCCTGACCATAAGTAGAAGATATAATTAAAATAGGAATTTTTTGATCCAAAAGACACTCATAGGTTAAATTATCCATTTCTAAAATTTTAGCCTTAATATTCTCTTGTTTACATATATCAACAATTTCATCAGCAACAATTAAAGCAGTAACAGTTATGGAAGCAACTAAAATATCCAAGTCTTTTAACATATTCTTCCTTCAACAAAAAAGTTTTATTTTCATTAAAATGAATTATAATTCAAAAAAATTATCATATGTATTTTTTTTATAATTGTAAGTATTATATTATTTAAGGAGGATAAAAGAATTGATTGACTTTCAAAGAAAATTTAACGATTACAAGCATTGGAGTGTTGCAATAGAAAAAGAAAGAGCAACACTTTTTTTAAATGTTTCTGAAAAAGAAGGTATTAGACCAGGTTATGAATTAAAACTAAATTCTTACGATTTAGGAGTTGATATAGAGTTGAATGACATTACACAAAGACTTAGATTTGAATTTCCTAATGTAAAAGTAGTAATAATTACATCTAGTCTAGATAAAAATTTTTCTGCTGGAGCAAATATCTATATGCTTGGCATGTCAGAGCATTCTTGGAAAGTTAATTTTTGTAAATTCACTAATGAAACGAGAAATAGCTTCGAAGACTCTAGCAAAACAGGATCTCTGAAATTCATTGCAGCCATTAATGGTATATGTGCTGGTGGTGGTTATGAAGTAGCTTTGGCATGTGATGAAATACTTTTGGTAGATGATAGATCTAGCACAGTTAGTCTTCCTGAGGTTCCACTATTAGGAGTTTTACCTGGCACTGGCGGACTAACTAGATTAACAGATAAAAGAAAAGTGAGAAAAGACTTAGCAGATATTTTCTGTACAAATGCAGATGGTATAAGAGGCAAAAAAGCTTTAGATTGGAATTTAGTTGATTTTATTGCTCCTCCATCTAAATTCGAAACTCTTATAGATCAAAGAGCATCAGCAGTTGCCAAAAACGTTAAACTTCGCAACGGAAAAGAAGGAATAAGGCTACTTAAATTAAAACGTACTATTAATAATGATAGTATAAGTTATGAGACTATTTCTTGTACTTTTGACAGAAAAAAAAGAATTGCTGAAATTAATATTATAGGACCTCAAGAGTCTGATATTTTAAGTCTAACAAATGCAATAAAAAAAGGAAGCAATTGGTGGGTGTTAAAGTTTATTAGAGAACTAGATGACTTAATTTTAAACCTTAGAACTAATGAATTAGAAATTGGAGTACTTACAATTCAATCAAAGGGATCAATCAAATATATTAATAAAATATCAAATACATTGATAAACAATATAGACCATTGGTTTGTAAACGAAACTATTGGATTAATAAGAAGAACTTTTTCAAGATTAGATATTTCATCTAGATCTATTTTTACAATAGTTGGAAATGATAGTTGCTTTGGAGGTTTTTTATCAGAATTACTCTTCTGTGCAGACCGCACTTATATGATTAACAATGCTTTACTAAATAAAAATGAAAATGGTCCTTTTATAAGTTTGTGTCAATTAAACTTTCATTCATTAGAAATGGTTAATGGGCAAACTAGGTTAGAAACTAGATTTAATGAAGATAAAATTAAACTTAAAAATCTTAAAAGTTTTTTAAACAAACTTCTTAATGCTGAAGATGCTTTTAAAAACGGTCTTATTACTGTAATTCCAGATGACTTAGATTGGAAAGAAGAAATAAGACTAAGTATAGAAGAAAGAACGTCTTTTTCTCCAGATGCTCTTACAGGATTAGAGGCTAATCTTAGGTTTCCAGGAAAAGAATCGTGCGAAACAAAAATTTTTGGAAGATTATCAGCATGGCAAAACTGGATATTTAATAGACCTAATGCCTCTAGTAAAAATGGAGCATTAAAGCTATTTGGAACTGGAACCAAAGCAAAATTTGATAATAAAAGGGTATAAAAATGAGCAAACTAGATTACCAAGATAGAATTCCTAATAATGTAGATTTAAGTAATGATTTATCATTACAAAGGGCACTAGAACATTGGCAGCCAAAATTTAAAAATTGGTGGCAAGAAATGGGACCAGACGGATTTCAAGGTCATGACGTTTACTTAAGAACAGCAATTTCAGTAGATGCCGCTGGTTGGGCATCATATGGCAAAGTAAAAATGCCTGATTATAGATGGGGTATATTTTTAGCTGATCAAGTAAAAGATAAAAAGATACACTTTGGAGACAATATCGGAAAACCGGTATGGCAAGAAGTTCCTGGTGATTATAGATCTATTTTACGTCGTTTGATAGTAACTCAAGGAGATACAGAACCAGCCTCAGTAGAGCAACAAAGATTACTGGGCAAAACTTGTCCATCATTATTTGACCTTAGAAATCTTTTTCAAGTTAATGTAGAAGAGGGAAGACATCTATGGGCAATGGTTTATTTATTACATGCCTATTTTGGAAGAGATGGAAGGGAAGAAGCAGAAGCATTATTAGAAAGAAATTCTGGCGACGAAGACAACCCAAGAATACTTGGAACTTTTAATGAACCAATTTCTGACTGGGTAAGTTTATTTATGTTTACGTATTTTACAGATAGAGACGGAAAATACCAATTGAAATCATTAGCAGAAAGTAGTTTTGATCCGCTAGCCAGGACATGTCAGTTTATGCTTACTGAAGAAGCACACCATATGCAAGTTGGTGAATCAGGAATCACTAGAATGATAGAAAGAACACTAGAAGTAATGAATCAACTTAAAACTGACTCTATAGAAACAATTAGAAATGCTGGAGCTATAGATTTAGAAACCATTCAAAAATATATTAATTTTTGGTTTTCTTCTTCTTTAGATCTCTTTGGTTCAGAAATATCAACTAATGCTGCTACTGCATTTGCTAACGGGCTTAAAGGAAGACCTGATGAATTTAGATATGAAGACCACAGTGAAAAAAATACATTTTATAAAATAGAAAATTTTATTGGTAATAAATTTGTTTTACAAGAAGTTCCAATGAGAAATGCAATGAATGAAGTTACCAGAATGGCATATGTAGATGATTGTAATATAGGGCTAAAAAGGTGGAACCGCCTTATAAGTAAAAATGGTTATGAAGAATATAACCTATCATTACCATCAATAAAATTTAGAAGAAATATTGGTATTTGGGCTAATTTAGCATTCAATCCAAAGGGATATGTATTAGATAAAGAAGTTTATGAGAAGCAGTTGCCATCATGGTTGCCTTCTGAACAAGATAAAAACTTTATAAAAAGTTTAATGACTCAAGTACTAGAACTAGGAAAAACTGCTAGTTGGATAAGTTCCCCAAAAAGAGGTATCAACAATAAAGAAATTAACTTTAAATATGTTGGTTTAAATTAAATTATTATTACTAATTAATTCCTATTATTGATTTATTTTCTAAAAAGTCCTCTATACCATACTTACCCCACTCTCTTCCATTTCCTGACTTCTTATAGCCTCCAAACGGAGCTTTCTGATTGACAGGGGCATAGTTAATGTGAACCATTCCAGTTCTTATTTCTTTTGCTAAAGATTTAGCTTTTTCTATATCAGAAGAAGCAATATAGCCAGCAAGACCATATTCAGAGTCATTAGCAATATCTACAGCATCGCTCTCATTTTCATATCCTATAATAGTTAATACTGGACCAAAAATCTCCTCTCTTGCAATACTCATTGTATTGTTAACATTAGCAAAAATAGTAGGTTGAACAAAATATCCTTTTTTTATATTTTCT